>JAMOPZ010000320.1 GCA_027064245.1 Campylobacterales bacterium | reverse complement strand
AAAACCTTTTAAATATAAAGATAAATATCAAAATTGTAGATTTCATCATATTTCAACAGATGAAGTGTATGGAACATTGTCTGAAGATCCAAGTGTCTTGTTTACAGAAGAAACTCCATATGCTCCAAATTCACCATACAGTGCATCTAAAGCAAGTAGTGATATGATAGTAAGAAGTTATCATCATACATTTGGAATGAATACAGTTATTACAAACTGTTCTAATAATTATGGACCAAAACAACATGATGAAAAGCTTATTCCTACAATAATTAGAAATGCTTTACAAGGAAAACAAATTTCAATTTATGGAGATGGTAAGAATATAAGAGATTGGCTTTATGTACTTGATCATTGTAAAGGAATAGATTTAGCATATCATAAAGGGAAAAATGGTGATACTTATAATATAGGTGGAAGAAATGAAAGAACAAATCTTCAAATTGTAAATAAAATTTGTGACATTTTAGATGAAATGTATCCTATTAAAAATAATTCAAAACTTAAATCTTATAAAGATTTAATAACTTTTGTTGACGACCGTGCAGGACATGACAGAAGATATGCGATAGATGCAAGTAAAATAGAAAACGAACTTGGCTGGAGAGCTGAAGAAAACTTTGAGAGTGGTATTGTGAAAACTGTTGAATGGTATTTAAAAAAGTTTATAGGAAAAGATAATGAAAATAAAATTTATAGATTTTAATATATTAGGCGATGAAAGAGGAAGTTTGATAGCAATTGAAGAGTTAAAAGATATCCCTTTTGAGATAAAAAGAGTTTATTATATTTTTGGAACAAAGCAAAATGTTAGAAGAGGTTTTCATGCTCATAAAGATTTACAACAAATTGCTATTTGTGTAAGTGGTAGTTGTAAATTTTTGCTTGATAGTGGTAAAAAAAGAGTAGATAATATTGTTTTAGATACTCCAAATAAAGGACTTTTTATAGATAAAATGATATGGCGTGAGATGTATGATTTTAGTGAAGATTGTGTATTGTTGGTATTGGCAAGCGAATACTATGATGAGAGTGATTATATAAGAGATTATGATAAATTTTTGAGTGTTGTAGATGGATAGTATTTCAGCTTTAATTCTTGGTTTTATCATAGCGATAGCATATGTATTGGATATAACTTATTCAAAAAAAGGAAGTTGGTTTTTTGGAAGAAGTTTGATATATGTATTATCTGTATCATTGCCATTAATTTTTAATAAAAATATTCCGAATCAAGGCTTTTATGGATTTGGTATAGGATTAGTTATTGGAGGATTATATATCTATTTTAGTATCTATCAAAAGTCTATTAAAAAAATAGAAGAACTTGATGATAAAGATGAAGATTTAGAATTTTTTAATTTACTTATGAATGGTTATAGTGAGTTTAAAAGTAAAATTAAAGAAAAAAGAAAAGCATTAGAAAAACAACAACAAAAATATAATAAAACTTACTTAAAAGTTCATGAAGAACTAAAGAAAAGTTTACCAAATTTTATTGTTAAAATTTATTCAAGACTTCATGAAAAGAATGATGATTTTACAGCTTATGCCACATATGTTATGGAAACTTTTATAAATGATTTTTTTTCAAATTCGAATGCAAGATTTACTTTAAGAATAATTGATATAGAAAAAAATGTAATGATAGCTGAAAAAACTACTAGAAAAGAAAAACCTTCTGATATACCAATAGATAAAACAAATATGATAAATTGTTCTTTAAAATCAAAAAAACCACTAATTTATTCGGAAAATAAAAAATGCCATTATGAAACAGAAAAATCATTAAAAGAAAAGATTTTTGATGATTATGTAGCATATTGTATTGAAGCTAATGGAAATCAACCGATAATTAGTTTAAATTTAGAGGTAAAAGGTGATGAAGCAGTTAATAGAATGAAATCTTTTGTAAAAACAAATATATTCGATGCGATAGATTTATATTATAATATCCAAAAGGAGAACGGATAATGTGTCAAATAATGCAAAAACTAAGAGGGATAAAATCAAAACCAGTATCAAGTAGTTTTGATAATTATGAAAAAATACCAGGTGTATTAAATGAAATTAGTAAAATTCTAAAAGAAAATGATAATGTGGTTATATCAGGGTATAATAGACAAAGGATTATTCAGTCTATTCAGAGTTTAAATAAAAGGATAAAAAGAAAATGAAAGTAAAAAACTTAAATGGGACATCGCAAAGAACTTGCAAGTGTGGAAGTTGGTTAAAGCACTGGGAAAATTTTGGTGGATGTATTGCTACAATTTGTAGTGTAGTTGGATGTGAAAATAGTGCAGAAGTTGGTGGACATGTTCAAAAAGTAGGTAACGATAATAAATGGTACATAATTCCCTTATGTAAGTCTTGCAATAATAAAAAAGGGCAGGAATTAGAAATATATGAAGACACAATATTGGTAAGTGCTAATGTTAGTGAAACTTGTGGAAAAGGTATAGGTAAGTGTGAGTTGGATAGGTTGTTTAATTTTAAATAGGAGGTTATGAATGTATGCAATAATATTAAAAGCAAAAAGAGATACAAAATTTTTAGAAAAAGCAAAAGCGGTATTAGAAGCAAACAAATATCAAGAAGTAAATCAAAATACTTTTATAGGTCAAAAAGTTGCTTCAACAATAGTCAATCAAGAACTGAAGAATATTGAAGAGTATAAGAGCGATAAAGTGAAGTGTGGTATAGAAATTTATTATGGTAGTGTATCTAAAATTTAGGAGGAGAAGAATGCAAAAAGAAAAAAAATTAATAATAGTAGGAACAGGCGAAACAGGGTTAATTGCTTATGCGTATTTCCAGTATGATTCTAAATATGAAGTAGTTGCTTTTAGTGTTAATGAAAAATATATTACAGAGAATGAAATAAATGGGTTACCTGTATTGCCATTTGAGACATTGGAATCTAAATATTCTCCACAAGAGTATGAAGTATATGTGGCTATTAGCTCAGGAAAATTAAATAGAAATAGAACTAAAGTTTATAAAGAAGCAAAAGCTAAAGGATATAAATGTGCCACATATATTAGTTCTAAAGCATTTGTTTGGAGAAATGTAGAAATTGGAGAAAATTGCTTTATATTTGAGGACAATACACTTCAGCCTTTTGTAAAAATTGGGAATAATGTAACACTTTGGAGTGGATTAGCTGATTATGAGATAAGGGATTGATATGATACCATTTTTAGATTTAAAAGTAGTAAACGCACAGTATAAAAAAGAGATGTTAGAAGCTTGTGAAAAAGTAATTGAAAGTGGTTGGTATATTCAAGGAACTGAATGTAAAGAGTTTGAAAAAGAGTTTGCTTCATATTGTGGTACAAAATATGCAGTAGGTGTAGCAAATGGTTTAGATGCTTTGATACTCATCCTTAGAGCATATAAAGAGATGGGTATTATAAATGATGGTGATGAAGTGATAGTTCCTGCAAATACTTATATAGCATCTATTTTAGCAATAAGTGAAAATAATTTAGTGCCAATTTTAGTAGAACCAGATATAAATACTTATCTAATAGATCCAAATAAAATAGAAGAAAAAATTACAAGTAAAACAAAAGTTATCATGCCTGTGCATCTTTATGGACAGACTTGTGAAATGGATGAGATAAATAAGATAGCTGAAAAATACAATCTCAAAGTGATAGAAGATTCAGCACAGGCTCACGGAGCATACTATAAAGATAAAAGAGCAGGAAATTTAGGCGATGCAAGTGGATTTAGCTTTTATCCTGGGAAAAATCTTGGTGCTTTAGGTGATGGTGGAGCTGTTACTACAAATGATGAAGCATTAGCAGATACTATTAAAGCATTAAGTAATTATGGAAGCCATAAAAAATACGAAAATTTGTATAAAGGATATAATAGTAGGCTTGATGAAATACAGGCGACTTTTTTAAGAGTTAAACTTAAATATTTGGATGATGTAATTGAAAAAAGAAAAAAAGTTGCTAAATTTTATTTAGAAAACATAAAAAATGATAAAATTATACTTCCAAAGGTATTTACTGATAGTGTTTGGCATTTGTTTGTTATAAGAACTAAAAAAAGAGATAAATTACAAAAATATTTATTAGATAACGGTATTCAAACTCTTATTCATTATCCAATTCCACCACATAAGCAAGAAGCTTATAAAGAGTGGAATAATTTAAGTTTTCCAATAACAGAAAAGATTCATAATGAAGTTTTAAGTTTGCCTATTAGTGAAGTGATAAATATTGATGAGGTAAAAAAAGTAGGGGAGAAAATAAATGAATATTAAACATACTATTTTAATAATTACATATAATCAGGAAAAATATATAAGAGAAACATTAGATTGTCTATTTAAACAAGGTGTATTGCCATATGAAGTTTTTATTGCAGATGATTGTTCGGCAGATAAAACAAGAGAGATAATACTAGAATTTAAAGAGAGATACCCAGACATAATAAAACCAATATTTCATAAAAAAAATTTAGGAATAAATCAGAATTTTAATTATATATTTCAAAATGTAAAAGTGAGTGGAGATATTATAAATATCTTAGATGGAGATGATTTATATAAAGATAATATGTTGAAAACTTTTAATGATTTTATTGAAGACAATCATTTAGATATTGTAAATGAAAAATTTTTATTAATGACAAATACATTACATTTATTACCAAATGGTCATGAAGTTGAAGCTATTAATAATTTTAAATTAAAAAATAAAAATTATTTAAAATTAAAACTAAGAAATAAAATAGGAAATAGACTTACGGGTATAAGTAGAAAATTATATGAGGATATAAATATTTTTAATTTAGAAATTGGGTTATGGGCAGATGCACTATTTTCTTTTGATTTATATACTAAATGTGACAAATTTTATTTTATAAACAAGTCATTTCCAGTCTATAGACTAGGAAGTGGTGTAACAACATCTAAAAAGAAAGAGATATTTGCTAAATCTTGGATAGAAGTAGCGAATTATTTTTTAGAAAATAGAAAAAGCTATCTTGATAAAAAAGATATAATATATCTTAAAAAAAGTATTGCAAAGTCTAAAATACAATTAGATAATACTTTAGAAAATAAAATATCTTTTTTAAAATACTATTTACTTTCATTTGTAGATGTATTAGATGGCTATAATGATTTTAAATCATATATTTATGAAAGTTCAGTACTATTTCCAAAATCATTTAAAAACAGTGTTAAAAAACTATTAGGAAAGCACCAATTAGGAGATTAAAATGGGTGAAAAAATAAAAACATTATCAAAAGGTAAATTACTTGGTGCAGAGTTTGAAGTGGAACTAAACCATCCACCATCAAGTGGTCAAGATCAGCAGATACATATACAGTCAGATAAGTTTCGTTTTGAGATGGATAAAAAAGATTATATAAAATATGGTTTGTCTGTATTGGTTGCAGAAAAGAATCTTAAAAACCTTAAAGGTTTAACATGAATTTGGTAAATGCTCAAGAAATTATAAATACTTTTAATTTATTAAATGAAAGTAAATTGAATTATATATTACTTAGAAATATTGACAATGAATTGCCTAGTAATTTAATAGTTGGAAAAGATATTGATATATTAGTCCATAAAAAAGATGAAAAAGAGTTTATGAGTTTTTTCAATACTCATAAGTATCAAAAAATCAAACATCCTCATGAAAATAATATTTTTCTTTATGGTGTAAATAAATTTCAGTTTATCCATAATCAATCTAATAGTATACTATTTGATTTAAATTTTCAAATAGCAGTTAGAAGCCTTGATGCAGGGCAATGGATTCCCCTTGACCAGATGATACAAGAATCAGCTTGGGAAAACAGAAGGTTTGAAAAAGTTAATGATAAGTTTGGATATTGGACACTTTCTTATAATGATGAGTTTATCACTTTGATAGCAAGAAGTATCTTTGATAAAAGAGAGTTTCAGCAAGGGTATATCAATAGAATAAATGAGTTATACTCTAATATTGATATAGATGATGTAGTAGAAAAATTAAACATGGTATTTTTTAAATTTACTCCTTATCTATTAGAGATGATAAAAGATAAAGATTTTGACAATATTATCAATAAATATTTAACATTTAAGGAGTACTAATATGAGTAATCCAGCAGTAATTACACTTGATAATGCAAGTAGTAAAAAAGGTAAATTTAAAAGATTTGTTATTGAAGATAACATTGGTGAATCTATGCACTTGCATATTGATAATATGAGAGTTGATTTTAGTATCAATGAATTCTTAGATTTTTCAAAAATGATTAGAGAATCACTTGAAGATTTAGACTTTTTAAAAGGGTATAAGTTAGAAAATTTTGATGAATATTTTTTAAAAGAGTGTTCTACATTTTTGCCAAAATTACAAAGTATAGAGATAGAGACTATAAAATTATCTAAACTAAAATGTATAGTTCATAAAGATTATAAGTCAGATTTAAGGTTGAGAAAATTGGTAGATATTTCGGAAATACCAGCCTATAAATATCTTCAAGGGGACAAAAAAGAGTTCTTAAATTATACTCAATTTAACTATAAAAACATAGATAATGAACAGAGATTATTAGCATTAGTAGAATCAATAAAAACAAATAAATATCCTTATGAAGATAGATATATTGTACTTTTTAATGGTGAAGATATTATAAGAGATGGACAACATCGAGCAGCTGTATTGGCTCATCTGTATGGATTAGATAGTGATATAAAAGTGATGAGATTTAATTTTAATACTACAAAACATCTTATAAATATAAATAAGAGTAATTTTAGAATAGCTTTTATATGGATTGCTAGGAAAGTTTATAGGAAGTTGAGAAGATATATTAAAAGATAAAAAGGAGACTTAAAAAAAATGGGAAAAGAAAAATTTGAAGAGTTTATTTCACAAACAGAAGAAACTGGGGAAGAGCAGATAAATGAATAAATTAATAATTAATGAAGAAAATATTAAAAATAAGATTTATACTATTCGTAGTGTACAAGTTATGATTGATAGAGATTTAGCAAAATTATATAATGTAGAAACAAGAGTTTTAAAACAAGCTGTAAAAAGAAATATAGAAAGATTTCCAAAAGATTTTATGTTTGAATTAACTGATGATGAGATAGATTTTATGGTATCACAATCTGTGATACCTTCAAAACAACACTTAGGTGGTAGTAAACCTTTTGTATTTACAGAAGAAGGTGTTTCTATGCTTTCATCTGTGTTAAAAAGTAAAATAGCAGTAGAAATAAATATAGCTATTTTTAGAGCTTTTGCAAAAATGAGAAAATTTTTACTTTCTAACGCTTCAATATTTCAAAGACTTGATAATATAGAGTATAAACTTTTAAAATATGATAAAAATTTTGATAAAGTTTTTAAAGCAATTGAGAGTAAAGATATAAAACCAATTCAAGGCATATTTTATGATGGTCAGATATATGATGCTTATATTTTTGTAAATGATTTGTTAAAAAATGCTAAAAAAGAGATTATTTTAATAGACAATTATATAGATGATACAGTTTTAACACTTTTTAGTAAATATCAAAAATTACAATTTACAATTATTACCAAATTAATTACTAATCAGTTAAAATTAGATATAGAAAAATATAATTCTCAATACAATAATCTTATAATAAAAACTTCAAATAAGTTTCATGATAGATTTTTGTTAATAGATAATAAAGAAGCTTATCATATAGGTGCAAGTTTAAAAGATTTGGGTAGAAAAGTATTTGGGTTTAGTAAAATTGATATACTTTTATTGGATAGATTGATATGAGTATAATAAAACAACTAATAAAATTTATTTTATTTACAATAACAGATTTTTTAGCAAAGCAAAATAAAAGAAAAAAACATAAGACTATTTTACTTATCCGCCTTGATGCAATAGGGGATTATGTTTTATTTAGAAATTATATTGAGATTTTAAAAAATGAATATAAAGACTATAAAATTACATTAGTTGGAAATATAGCTTGGAAAAGTTTAGCTGAAGTTTTTGAAAAGGATTATATAGATAAGTTTATTTGGATTAATAGGAAACATTTTGAAAGAAATCCTATTTACAGATTTAAAAAATTAAAAGAAATCACTAATCAAGGATATGAGATAATTATTAATCCTACATATAGCAGAACTTTTTTTGTAGATGATAGTATAGTTAAAGTTGCAAATGCAAAAGAAAAAATAGGAAGTATAGGAGATTTAAGTAATATAAAAAAATGGCAAAAGAGGATAAGTGACAAATATTATGATGTTTTAATACCTGCAAAAGATGAGATAATGTTTGAATTTTACAGAAATAAAGAGTTTTTTGAAAATTTATTAAATAAAGAGTTAAATATTAAAAAGCCATTTATAAAATTACCAAATAAAAAATTAGATTATGATTTGCCTGATAGATATGCAATCCTATTTATAGGGGCTAGTGCAAGTTTTAGAAAATGGGGTATTGAAAATTTTGTAGAAATTGGTAAATTTTTAAAAGAAAAGTATGATTATGAAATAGTTGTATGTGGAGGTCCAACCGATATCAAAGACTCAAAAAAATTTAAAAATTTAGCAAATTATAATTATATAGATTTGGTAGGAAAAACTTCACTATTAGATTTTCTTTATGTTGTTTATAATGGAAATTTAATGATAGCAAATGAAACAAGTGCACCTCATTTTGCGGTTGCATTAGAGATGACAAATATATTCGTCATCTCTAATGGAAATCATTTTGGACGATTTACACCATATCCAAAAGAGATATGGCAAGGATATTATCCAATATATCATCCAGAAATTGAAAAAGATTTGGATAATTTTAAAAAACTTAGCAATAGTTATGGTTTTGGTAGTAATTTAAATATAAATGAAATTAAATTAGAAAAAGTCAAAATAAAAATAGATCAGGTTTTGAAATGAAAGCACTTTTTTTAGATAGAGATGGAGTAATAAACGAGGATTATGGGTATGTGTATAAAAAAGGGGATTTTAAATTTAAAGATGGGATTTTTGAATTATTAAAACTATTTAAAGATTATAAAATTTTTATAGTTACAAATCAAAGTGGAATAGCAAGAGGTTATTATAGTGAAGAAGATTTTCATAACTTGATGAATTGGGTAAAAGAGGAGTTTGCTAAAAAAGAGATAGAGATAGTTGATATAAATTTTTGTCCTCACCATCCAGAAATTACAGGAGTTTGTGAATGTAGAAAACCAAATGCTGGAATGATTTTAGATTTAGCAAAAAAGTATAATATTGATTTAAAAAATTCAATAATGATAGGGGATAAAGAGAGTGATATTGAAGCAGCAAATAAAGCAGGTATTACAAAAACTTATTTAGTGAAAGATAATCTTTTTGATATAATACAAAAAATTAAAAAGGATAATTTGTGAAATATACAGATATAGATTTTAATAATAAAACGATTTTAATAACCGGTGGGGCTGGATTTATAGGAAGTAATTTAGCTTTTTATTTTCAAGAAAATTATCCAAAAGCAAAAGTAGTGGTTTTTGATAGATTTAGAAGTGAAGAAACTTTTAGT
>JAMOPZ010000319.1 GCA_027064245.1 Campylobacterales bacterium | reverse complement strand
ATAAATCAAACCAAAAAAATTAAACCAAAAAAATCAATATCAATAAAAGAGGTAGAATTAGCAGTATCTTTAAAAAAATTAGAACCTCAAATTAAATATGAATATAAAATAACACAAGACAGTATATATGACTATATAGATAAAACACTAGGACAGTATAACAGAATAGCTATATATAATCTAACAAAACAAGATGGCTTCCTAGAATGGATATTTGGTTGGGATACAGGATTTGAAATGGTTGAAAGAAAAATGAGAAGTTGGAGTACCAATAGTAAAACTAGAGATTATTTAGATAATTTAGCTGTAACTACTGTATCATTTTTTTCAGATAAAAAAGCAAAAGAGTTTAATAGTTATTTAAAAGATTCAGATAATGAAGTAGAATTTGTAGAACAAAAATTTAAATCTATGGTATTAAGCCAAGAAAAACTAGACCATGAGATTCAAAAGATAATATCTTATACAAAACAGAAATTAGAACATTTTAATAAAGTGGTTATTCTACTTGCAATAGATGACCTAAATGAGCAAATAAAAAGTTTGCATAAACAATATTATGATAGTAATATTACAATAAATAATTATGAATTACCATGGGGAAAATATCTTACTCAACATGCAATTACTCTAGGGGTTGAAACTAGTGCCTTTAGTGGAATAGGTTTTGTTGTTGGTAAAGTAGTAGCTCCTAAAGTAGCCACACTTTTAGGTCCAAAAGTTTTATGTATGGTAACATCTAAAACTGCTACAATATTATCTGCGAAACTAGCATCATCTTTTTCTTTAGTATTGGCTCCTGTTGTTGATTATCTTTTTAATGCAGGTGCAAAAACTTTAGAATATGAAGATACAAAACAAAATTTTAAAAGTATAATAACTCAAACTATGAATGAAGTAAATAGCTCTGTATATACAGAGATAAATACTGTTCTAATAAATACTAAAAATGAAGTTTTTACTGAATTAAATAAAAAAACTACTATTTTAATAAAGCAAAAAAGTGATATAATGTAGCTAGTAAGAAATATAAATTAAAGGCTTAAATATGAAATTTGCAGATCCAAAAAATGATTTAGCATTTAAAAAAATATTTGGAGATATTAATCATAAAGATATTTTAATCTCTTTTTTAAATGCTATTTTAGATTTTAAAGATAAAAAAATAATTGTAGATGTTGAATTGACAAATCCATATCAAGTACCTAATATTCCAGAATTAAAAGAAACTATACTTGATATAAAAGCTATAAATAAAAATGGTGATACTTTTATAATAGAGATGCAAAAGAAAGATTTAGGTAATTTTACAAAACGAAGCTTATATTATACATCTAAAGCTTATGTCGCTCAATTGCCTAAAGGACAAAATTACACTATTTTAAAAAAAGTTTATTTTATAGGAATACTAAATTTTAATATATTTGATAACAAAAATTATATTTCAAGACATCTTATTATAAATCAAGAAACAAATAAACAGGATTTAGAAGATTTCGAATTTAATTTTATAGAGTTGCCTAAGTTTAATAAGACACTTGATAAACTAGAATCAATTCTAGATAGGTGGATATACTTTTTACAACATGCATCTGACTTGACTATGATACCAAATGAATATAAAAGTATAAAAGAGTTTAAAGATGCTTTTGATATAGTAACACAGATCACATGGAACCAAAAAGAGTTAGAAGTATACGATTATATAGCATTAAAAGAGTTTGATGAACTAAATGCTCTCAAAACAGCAGAAAAAAAAGGTATCGAAAAAGGTATTGAAAAAGAAAAATTA
>JAMOPZ010000318.1 GCA_027064245.1 Campylobacterales bacterium | reverse complement strand
ATTTGTACCTATTAAGTCTATATTCATAGACTCACTTAATGAATGTATTGCAGCTTTTGTAGCACTATAAACATTTCCTCCTGGATAGCAAGTTTGCCCTGCAATTGAACCTAGATTTATAATATGGCCTGAGTTATTCTCTCTCATATGCTTCATAATTACACGACTTACATATAAAACTCCTTTGATATTTGTATCTATCATAGTTTCCCAATTGGCTATATCACCATCATCAAGTTTTTCTAACCCTAGAGCAAGTCCAGCATTGTTTATAAGTATATCTATATTTTGTTTTATAGTTGAATGTGTTAGTTTTTTTTCTACATCCTCTTTATTAGTAACATCAAGTGGAAAAATATTAATTTTTATATTATATTGTTCTAAAAGCTCTTTTTTAAGCTCTTTTAATCTATCTTTTCTTCTTCCTGTTAAGATTAAATTTACTCCATAAGAAGCCAACTCTTTAGCACATGCAGCGCCTATACCAGATGTAGCTCCAGTAATAAGTGCTAATTTATCTTTTAAATTATTCATTATTTTCTCCTACAAATAAATATATTTTTATCATTTTGACCAAAATCATGCAAATCAATTGCTTCTATATGCTCTATAATAAAACCTATTTTTTCAAGTTTTATTGTAAGCTCTTTATTTGAATAATAATATTGTTTAATAGTATCACTAGTTTTTTTATAACACTCTTGTTGTTTTTCAAATAGAGTAATAGAAGTATTTAAAATATTATCTTCAAAAACTGCATCTATAGCTATAAATCTATCTGGTTCATTTATAGTTAAAGTGCCAATTGCTACCTCACTAAAACCAAATAAACTATTTATATCAAATATAAAGTATCCACCTTTATTTAATAAATTATAACTATTTTGTAAAAATTGATCTATTTGCTCATTTGGGATATAGTTTACTACATCAAATATAGCTGTTGCACAATCAAATTTTTCATCTATATCTTTTATATCTACACAAGAAGCATCTACTTTTTTTGCTTTAGCTAACTCAATTTGCTTACTACTTAGATCTACACCTTTTGCTTTAATACTATTTTGTTCTATTATTTTACAAAATTCACCTTGTCCACACCCTATATCTATAAGAGTTTTAGGGGCAGTTTCTATAACTATATCTTTAAATATATCATAAAGATAATTTATCTCTTGCTCAAAAGGAAGTGAGCTTTCTATAGAAGCATAAAGATCTAATCCACTCACATAGTACCTTTTATACTATCTTTTAATGCTAAAATTTTATCTTTTTTTGTATAGTATGAATTTTTATTACAAATAAGATTTGCAGATGATTGCATAATAGTATCACCAACTTCAAGACCATTTTGTTTCATAGTTTCACCAGTTTCAACTATATCAACTATACAATCACTAAGTCCTACAAGTGGTGCTAACTCTATAGAACCATAAAGTTTTACAATATCTACAGCCATAGCTTTACTTTCAAAAAAAGATTTTGCTATTTTTTCATGTTTTGTAGCAACTCTAATAGATGGTTTACTCCAATCAAGTTTATCTCCAGCTTTTAGTCCAATAGCAACTTTACATTGACCAATTTTAAGATCAAGTAGTTTTATAAGATCATACTCTTTTTCTTGTAAAACATCTAGTCCTACAACGCCTAGGTCAGCAGCACCGTGCATAACATAAGTTGGTACATCTTGATTTCTTACATTTAAAAACCTAAAACCAGCTTTTTCTAAAATAAGTTTTCTATCTTCAAATACAAATTTTTCTCCAAAAGCTTTTTCAAATTTTTCTAATGTTTCTTTAGCAATTCTTCCTTTTGGAAGTGCGATAGTTAGCATCTATTTTCCTTTATTATTTTTTTCATATTTTTAAAAATTAAATTTTTATTATATTTTACCTTATATTGTTTTAAATACGGTAAAAGTAGCTTTCCATCACCACCTGTTATAAATATATTTTTATTATATTTATTAGATACTTTTTTTATAGGTTCTATTATCATAGAATATATACTATAATTTATAGCATTGGAAGTATCTAATGGAATTTTATCTAAATTTATATTTTTTTGGAAGTTAAATTTTAATTTTTTTGAAATTTGTGGATATAATTTTTTTAGAGCTTTAAATCCAGGTAATATAAAACCACCTATATGGTTACCATTTGCCATAATATCTATTGTGATTGCACTACCTGCATCTACAATGATACCATTTTTTATACCACTACAAGCTACAACTCTATCTATACCTATACCACTATAAGTAGTATTAAATTTTAATATAGATTTTAAGTTTATGCTTTTTGGATATTTTTTTAAAAATTTTCTAGTTGCTTTATCATTTACACTTATAAAATATATTTTTTTATTTAATTTTGGTAATTTATCTTTTAAAAATATTCTAAAATCATCTTTGCCATTTTTAAAATGGTATGTAGTATTGCCTATATCGCATAATATCATATTTTATCCTTACTTAATGGATGATATTCTTTTATAGTATCTCTTAGATGTGCTTGAGATATATGGGTATATATAGCAGTAGTTTCAAGACTACTATGCCCTAAAAGTTCACTTACAACTATAAGATCAGCACCACCTAATATAAGAGAAGTTGCATATGAGTGTCTAAATACATGGGGAGATACACCACAATATTTTTGGGTTATTTTAAATATAGATATTCTACTAATGGGATTGCCTTTATAATTTAAAAAAAGATATTCATTTTTATTATCTCTTTTTTCAAGATAATTATCAAGTGCTTTTTGAGCAAAATTTGCTATAGGAACAACTCTTTGTTTTGAGCCTTTTGCGTATCTTACTTTTATCCAATTATTTTGATAATCATTTTTTGTAAGATTTATTAGTTCACTTACTCTTACGCCTGTTGCATACAAAAAAACTATTATAGCATAATCTCTAAGACCTAATAATTTAGACCTATCTATTAGATCTAAAGATTGCATTATAGTATCATTATCAAGATATTTAGGAAGTTTTTGTGGCAGTTTTGCAAAAGAACCTTGTGGTTTTATAACATTATCAAAATTTTCTTGGGCAAAATTATAAAAACTATTTATACTACTTAAGTGTCTATTTTGAGTCAATGGATTTTGTATAGTTGATAAATAAGATAAAAGATCTTCACTTTGAACCTCTAGAAGATCTTTTTGAATATAATCTTCAAAAGATAAAAGATCTTTTATATAAGCTTCAATTGTATTTTGACTTAAGGATCTAATAATTGTTAGATGCTCTTGATATGCTTCAAGAAGTTGATTCATTAATCTAAATCTATATATTTATCACCAAAATAAATTCTACTACCTAAAGAAAAAACCTTTTCATCACTATCATAGGGAAGTTCAAATATAATTAGGTCATTTAATTTATCATCTACACTTACTAAATATCCTTGTGTATCAAGAGCATAGATAAAGTTATCTCCATGACCTATTGTTACAAACTTTGCAAATTTAAATTTTCTTTTTTTAATCACTTTTAAAGTTTGATCAAGTTTTATAATATTTCCATCTAAAGATGCTAAATATATATATTTACCTTTTACTGTAAGATGCATAATATCAAAATCTTTTATATGTGCTTGTGCATTTACAAAAGTAAAAATTTTATGATCAGTTGCTGCTACTAATGTATCTTTTATATTTGATAGATATATAATATTATTAATTTGACCTTTTGGATCTATGTTTATATTTTTTATTTTATTAAAATTTTTATAGTTTACTAGAATAATTCTTCCATCTAATGTTGGAAATAAAACTATATTTTCTAAAAAAACAGGTGATGCTATTTGGATATCATTTAAAACAGATTCATTTAGATACTCTTTATATTTTGTTTGATTATTATTTATATTATAAAGCATTAAAGAGTTATCTGCAAAAACTAAAGCTAAAATATTATCTTTTTTTGCAACACTTACAATTTTAGTTTGAAAATTTATTAACTGATCATCTGTTTTATTTTTTAAAGATAATGAACCACTATTATTTGTAGATAAAATAGTATTATCACTTTGATTTAAAAACTTATATCCATCTTTTAAAGATAACTTAGAAATACCATCTTTTAAAATATATTTCGAATTTTCAAGAGTTGCTCCAGTAGAGCTATAATCTATAATATCATCTTCAATAGTAGATATCTTTTTATAACTATGTAGTTGTTCTGTTGGCTTATAATATTGTTTTGAACTACATCCACTATAGATAAAAATAATAGTTAAAATAAAAGCTAAATTTTTCATACTACTTTACTTTTGTGATTAAAAAATGCTCCAACATTTTAGCTAGTTTTGATACCTCTGAAGTTGTTGATATTAACTTCAATGTTTCACTTGCACTTTTAAACTCTTTATTTTGTACTTGTAAAATAGCTTTGTTAAGTAATGCAAAATCTTTTAATATAAAGTTTTGATTTGCACTTACTGTTGATAAATCATTTTCATTTTTATCTTTTATAGCCTTGTTATATAAACTTAACTCTTTTAAGTATTCTACATCTACAGGTTTGCTTGAATTTTTTATATAAAGTGCAATATTATAAAGCTTTTTATCTTTTTGTTTTAAAGCCTCTATTGATGTTGTATCATTTGGATTTTGTAATACTTTATCTAAAAGTGTATTTGCAGCTAATTTATTTTGTTCTTGAATATATGAATAAATAGAGTTACCAACAAAAGCTAAAACAATAATAGTTGCTGTTGATATTATAGCCATTTTATTTTTTTTATAAAATTTTTCTATTTTAAAGAAATTTTCTAAAAAAGTTTCTTCTGTATCAATCTCTTTTTTTATAAACTCAATGTTTTCTTTTACACTCATAAATTTGCCTTTTTTAATTTATAAAAAAAGGTATAGGAACTCCTATAACCCTTTTTTTTGTTTTTCTATTCTTCTTCTTAAACTTGGATTTAATTCTCTTTTTCTTACACGGATATTTATAGGAGTTACCTCTACTAATTCATCATCTTCTATCCATTCTAGTGCTAATTCCAAACTTAAATCTCTCGGAGGAACTAGTTTAATAGCTTCATCTGCTCCACTACTTCTTACATTTGATTGTTGTTTTGCTTTTACAGGGTTTACATCAAGATCATTTGCTCTTGCATGTTCACCTATTACCATACCATTATATACTTTATCTTGAGGTTTAATAAACATAGAACCTCTATCTTGAAGATTAAAAATACTATATGCAACAGCTTCTCCATCTTCCATAGAGATTAGTGCTCCATTCATACGGCTTGTAACTGTTCCACTATATGGTCTAAACTCCAAAAATGAGTGGTTCATAACACCTTCACCTTTAGTTGTAGTTAAAAACTCATTTCTATATCCTATAAGTCCTCTTGCAGGAATCTCAAATTCAACTCGAGTATATCCATCTCCCATAGGTACCATATTTGACATTACAGCTTTTCTTTTTCCAAGAGCTTCAATTACAGATCCACTAAATTCATCAGGTAGATCACATACAAGATGTTCAAATGGTTCCATTTTTACACCATCAACAACTCTTATAATAACTTCAGGTCTAGAGATTGAAAATTCAAATCCTTCTCTTCTCATATTTTCAGCTAATATAGTAATTTGAAGTTCCCCTCTACCTTTTACTTTAAATGCAGCTTCACCTATAGGATCATATGACATAGCAATATTTGTATTCATCTCTGCTTTTAATCTTTCATCAATTTTATTTGATGTTACATGCTTACCTTCAGTTCCTGCAAGTGGAGAGTCATTTACAGCAAATGTTACTTCAAGTGTAGGTTCCTCTATATGCATAGGATCAAGTGGCATAGGATTTGCAGGGTCACATAAGCTATCTCCTACATCAATAGTTTCAAAACCAGCAATTGCTACAATATCACCATGACCTGCTTCTTTTATCTCCATTCTATCTAGGCCTTTAAAACCAATTAGTTTAGATACTCTTCCTCTTGATTGCTCTCCATCTGCTTTTACAAGCATTATATTATCTCCATATGCAATAGTACCATTAAAGATTCTTGCAATTCCAATTTTCCCTATAAAATTATCATAATCAAGTGTAAATACTTGTATTTGAAGACCATTGTCATCACTACCTTTTGGAGATGGAACCTCCTCTAAAATCATTTTAAATAAAGGTTTTAGATCTTTATTTTCATCTTCAAGATTCTCTTTTGCATAACCATCTCTAGCTGCTGCATAAACTACAGGAAATTCAAGTTGTTCTTCAGTAGCACCCATTTGATCAAATAGATCAAATACTTCATCTACTACTCTATCTGGTTGGGCTGCTGGTTTATCTATCTTATTTACAACAACTATTGGTCTATGACCTAACTCTAAAGCTTTTTTTACAACAAATTTTGTTTGAGGCATAACACCCTCTTGTGCATCTACTAAAAGTAAAACAGAGTCTACCATTTTTAAAACTCGTTCAACCTCTCCACCAAAATCAGCATGACCTGGAGTATCTATAATGTTGATTCTTACACCTTCATAATCAATAGCTGTATTTTTAGAAAGGATTGTAATACCTCTTTCTTTTTCAATAGCATTGTTATCCATCATTCTCTCTTGGGTTTCAACTCTATCGTCAAAAGTACCTGACTGTTTAAGCAACTCATCTACAAGTGTAGTTTTACCATGGTCAACATGGGCAATAACTGCAATATTTCTAATATCTCTCATTTTATTCTCTTTATATTCTTAATTTTTCGCATTATATCTAAATAACTATTTATTTAAGCTTTGGTATTTCTATTTTAAAGCAAGCACCATTATATTTTTTATTATCTAATGTAACTTTTGTATTTTTTACACTTATTTTTCCATTCATATGTTTTTCTACAATATCTTTACTCATATAAAGACCTATTCCTGTACCTTGAGATTGATGTTTTGTAGTAAAATATGGATCAAAAACTTTCTCTATAATATCTTTTGGGATCCCTCCTGCATTATCTTGAATATATATAATACAGGTATCATTTTCTACAACAGTTGAGATATGAACTATTCTTTCATCAGGCTTATTACTAATTGTTGCATCTTTTGCATTATTTAAAACATTTAAAAATACTTGTGATAATTCACTTGGCATCCCATTTGCCATAAGTTTATCAACTTTAAAATCTTTTATAAGATTTATATCGTTATCTTTATATGTAGCACTTGTAACTGAAAGTGATTTTTCTATTACATCTATTATATTAAAATCAACTTTTTCTTTATCCTCTTTAAAAAATCCTCTAAAATCCTCTATAGTTTGAGTTAGAAAATCAACATAACCCATAATTTTATTGTATGATTCTTCAATTTCATTATTATCTGTAATACCAAGTTGCATTTGAAGTATCATACCAGATGCTGTAGTATTTATAGCACTTAATGGTTGTCTCCATTGGTGTGCAATATTTCCTATCATCTCACCCATAGCTGCAAATCGTGATTGAGATATCATCTGTTTATCTTTTTCTCTTACTTTTGCTGATTCTATTATAATTTTTTGTTCTAGATTTTCATTTAATTCTTGTAACTCTTTTGTTTTATTGTCTATAATTAATTCAAGATTTTTATTTAATGATTTTAATTTTAACTGAGCATTTACTTCACTTGTAATATCATTTAGTGTAGTTACAACAACTGCCTCTTTTGTTGCATCGTCAATAATAGCTTTTGTAACTTTAAGTGCAAAATGGTGCTTGATAGATCCTTTTTTTATAATAACTTTAAAATCTTTATCAGGATATTTTAATGCATATTCTGCCCAATTTAAACCATCATAGTCTTTTTTTACAATATACTCATTATTTGGTATATTTGTATCAAAAAAATCACAAATACATTCATGCTCAGCTTTATAATCATCAAGATTATCAAAAGTATCAAAAAATTCAAATAATTTAGCATTTGCCTCTATCATATGTAGACCATCGCTTACAACTATAATATTTGGTTGCCCATCTAATATAGCTCTAATAGATTTTTCTTGTCGTTGTTGTTTTGCTAAATTTTCATTTAACTCTTCATTTAAAAGATAAACTTTTTGACTATCTTTATTTACCCCTTTAATTATAATATATCCTAAAATTAATACAATAATAACAATAAATAAGATTAAAGCAATTTTTATTTTTAAATATTTAGCTTTATCTTTTAATGTTTGTTTTTCTAATTTTTGTAAAGATAATTCGCTTTCATATAGAAGTCTTCTTATATTTTCAGAGATTCTTTTAAAAAATGATGGTAGTGCTTTATAATATCTTCTTATCTTTTTTGCACTTTTTAGGAACATTTTTGTATCTTTTATTTTTTTATAATGAGTTCTTTTCTCTAAAAGTTTATTTACCTCTGCTACCATATTATTAATATCATTTAATTTTGGTCGAATATCAATAACCTCTAACGATAATTTATTTTTATCTTTAGAAGGATAGTATGCTATTTTTTTAATAGTATTTAGGTGCCCTGCAATATTTAGCTCAATAAACCTTGTTAAAACTCCACCATTTTCAAGTACATCTAATGCATCATCTACATCATCTATTTTATCACCTATTTTTTCACTTATTAGATCTCTTGATCTTTTGTTTGTAGCTGTTGTTGCTAATTCATGAAATAATGATCTAATCTCTACTAAATCATATGCTATAAATTCACCTATTGTTATTTTATTTTTTAAATTTATAGTTTTTTTATCAATTTGATTTGTTAAATTTGTAAAAATTTGATTTAAAGTAAATAAAGATGCAAAACCAATTAAAAAAATAGCAATAAGAATAATAAGTTTTTTATAAACACTACTTTTTGCTGATCTATGCATTATCTAAATCCATATTTTTTCATAATTTTTTGACCATCTTGAGATCTTGAAAATGCCATAAAATCTTGTGCAATCTTTGGATGTTTTGAAAAAGATAATAAATTTAATACAAGCTTTTTCTTTGGTGCATATTTTTCTGGTATATCAACTATAGTTATATATGGACTATTTTCTTTCCAAAATCCTGTAGCCCTCCAATTTATACTCATATCAACTTGCTTATCTATTAATGCTTTATTTAAGTTTCTTGAATCTGTCCCAATAATAGTAGTAGCATCATATGCATCTTCAAAAAACTCTTCACCTTTATATTTTAAAAGAATTTCTTTTGTCATTTTACCTGCACTTCCACTTTTTGGATTACAAAGAATTGTTGCAATATCTTCATCTACTAAACTATCTAAAGATTTTATATTTTTAGGATTATTTTTTCTTACAAAAATAGCAGCTTGATTATATCCTATATATTGAGCATCTTTTAAAAAGCCATCTTTTAAATAATTTCTTCTATATGAATCAGATCCTGGAAGATAAAGATCACCTTTTTTTGCATAAGCTAAAGATTCATAAAGATCTTTTGAACCACCTTGAATGATCTTTATTTTACAATTGTCTTTTTTTTCTATAAATTTAGAAATTTCACTCATAGGCTTTACCATAGTGATTCCACAATAAAATAGTAATGTTGGTTTTGAACTAGCAAAAGATAATGTCCCTACAACAGT
>JAMOPZ010000317.1 GCA_027064245.1 Campylobacterales bacterium | reverse complement strand
TTTATTGAAAGAAAAAGATAGATTTGTACAAAAACAGGAAAAACCACCCTATTTTTCCTAAAAAGTCTGTAAATCCTTCCTAAATTGATACTTATGGACATAGCTATCGCATGTAGAGCTACTTTGAAGCGACCTCTAAGCTTAAATTTCCCCTTATGATTTAAGTTTTTTGTAAATTCTTTAACTGTTGCTTCAACATTTGGTCTTAATTTTTGTCTTTCTTTAGGTATGTTATCAATATTATTGTTTCTGATACTTGCTTTTAACTGTTCTTTACTAAAATAAAAAACTCTTCCTTTTTTACTATTTTTCATTTTACATTTATCAGCAAGTGGACAGTTCTCGCATACATCATTATTAAATATAGCTTTATATTTCTTTTTACCTTCATTCGCAATTACTTCTTGTAATGGACACTCCACTGCGAAATCACCTACTTCAGTTTTTTTGATTATTATTTTTACCTTTGGCTTTCTCCCCCTAATCGCTGTTTGTACCATGGTAATATCAAGCTTTTCAAGCTTCTCATCATTTTCTTTACTTCCATAAGCTCCATCTGCATGGAGTTCATCTACGGCTTCATATTGTTCTTTTATCGTATCTATTCTTGAATTTAAAATATTACTGTCATCAACATTATTGGCATCTGTACTTATATCTACAATCAGTTGAACCTTGTTATCGGGATTTGCAGTTTCTGTTACTGTAGTTACATAACCCTTAAAGTTTTTTCCTCTTTTTGTTCTAAATGTTGCTTCTTCATCATCAGGAGACTGCAAACTATCACTAGATAAATCCTTGCTGTCTTTAGGAATAAATTTATTATCAATAATAGTAAAATGTTCATTAAAAACCCTAATAAAGATTTTAAACACATCATTTTCTTTATACTTATCATTAAATTTATCAAAAACCTTTGCATATACTTTCGCAAGAATATCCAAGTGACTTACATACTCTTCACTATTTAAATCATAAACATACTTGCTAGAACTTTTCTTTAAATAAGGAGCAAATAAATCATTATGTAATTCTTGCTCTTCTTCACTCAGTATTCTAAACACACGCCTTAATACTTCTACAACAAGCCTTGCTCTACTATAAGATGTTATATTGCTCATTGCTTCAAAAGAATCCATTCTTATGATATCTGTTTTTAAACCTAAACTTGCCATCATGCTAGCTGTTAATTTCTGAAAACTTAATTCTAGTAAATTTACTCCAGTCTTTAACCAATGATCTAAAAGACGTTTTTGGAACTTATAAAAAGTTGCTTCACTAAACAAATTTTCATCTAAACCATACAAACCAAAAGCTCTACGAGTTAAATGATTAAATCTTAAATTATCAAATAACTCTTTATGAGTCCAACCATTACTGTTTAAAACTATTAAAGCTGTTACAAGATCTCGTACTGGTGAATTAGGGCGACCTGTAGCTCGTACTCTCTTACGACTTATTACCGCTGTATCAAATCTTTCATTTGGAAATAAGCTACTACCTTTGGGTGTGCTATTATTGTAACTACTATCTTTGGCTTCTTTATAATTTAAATCATTATCATATAATATCTTATAATCTGATTCATTATATTTTTATAAATTACTTCATAAATAAAAGCTTCTTTAGATTTATTCAAATATTCTATTTGCTTAGATGATAGATTAAAAGAAGGGGCAAATAATCGTTTAATTTCTCGGGGCTTACTTTCTTTATGCAATTTTAAATACCAAAAAAGTTATACTCTAATTATATAACTTTTTAACAAAAAAATAAAATTAAAACTATAAAATAACAAG
>JAMOPZ010000316.1 GCA_027064245.1 Campylobacterales bacterium | reverse complement strand
AGATAAGTAAAAGATTATCAGATATAATCGTAAATATTACAACTGCTTCCCCTGAAGAATTAAAAGAATTTCAAGACCTTACAATAGAATCAAAGAAAAGAAAAGAAAAAACTTATCAAGACCTTAATTTATTTAAAAATATTATAGATAACTTCTATAAAGATACAAATAAAGAGATTATTTTTGATGATTCTCTTATAAAAAATCCTAAAATCCCTTTACTTGTTAAGTTTATGAATGTTGATATTCCATCACCAAGTGATGAAATTGATGAATGGAGATTTATCAAAAATCTATCATCTGGTGAAAAGCAATTACTAATTATATTTTTAACAATAATTATAGAAAATAATAAACCTTTTATTTTACTTCTTGATGAGCCTGAAATATCTTTACATGTTGAATGGCAATATATACTTATTGAAAATATACAAAAATTAAATCCTAATATACAAATAATTATAGCAACTCATAATCCATTAATCTTACTCAATAGAGAATCCCATGAAGTTGGTATGGTTAGTCTTGATGATGAAATTGTAAAGACCAAAGATAAAGATACAAAAAGTTTAGATGTATCATCTATCCTTTTAGAATACTTTGGTCTATCTTCTCTTATTGGTTTTGATATGCGGGAGAATATAAAAGAGTTTACAAAGCTTAAAATAATTGAAGATAATTTAGATGAAACTCAAAAGGAAAAGCTAGATAAACTTCATAATATACTAGATGATTCTTTAATTGGTGAAATAATTTATAACTCTAAATATTTTATATTTCTCAAGTATCTTAAAGAGCATAAAGAGATTGAGTTTGAACAATATGAAGATATTAGTGATGATGAAATGAAAGAATTTTTAGATGAATTTGGAGAATTTTATCGTGATTGATATGCGAGGTTTACACAAACATCCATACTATCCATATATTCTTTCAGAATTTAAAGAAAGTTTCTCAAATGATTGTACACATAATTCATGGAGTAAATTTAAAAAATTACATTTAAGTATAACTCACAATAGATGTCCTATATGTGAATGTAAATTAGATGGTTCAGTTACTAGAGAAACTAATAATGGATTAATGGAGATGAATGCTACTATTGACCATTTTAGACCAAAAGATATAACTTTATATCCTCTTTTAAAGTGCGATGATAAAAACTATCTTGTAATGTGTAAAGATTGTAATGAAGCTTATAAAGGTAATAAATTTCCATTATTTGGTGATCAAATTCGAGATATTACTTCAAATTCAACTACAAATATTACAACAGAACAACCTCTAATTATAAATCCAATTTATGATGATTTATTAGAACTTTTTATATTAGTGTTTACTTCTTCTTTAAGTGGTAAAAAAGTTTTAGAATTAAAACCAAAATATGAAGATGGATATTTATATGAAAAAGCTAAAGAGACTATAAAACTTTTTAGTTTAGGTAATTGTGAAGTTGATGTACATGAAAATGATAATATTCAAAATTGTAGAATAAACTTATTACATCATCATTATTCAAAGTTTCATGAGTGTGCAAAAGCTTTTAAATTAGGTCAGATTAAGAAAGCTTTATCCATTCAAAAAAGATATAATTTAAAAAATTATGGATTTTATATTTTTATACAAAAAAAACAATTTAAACTATAATTTCACTTTAGTGCTAAATATTTAAGGTTATTAACTCTATGTAAGTAAAATTACTATACACTCATCTTTATGAAAAAAGAGAATGTAGTAGCAAAAAAGAAGTTTGGACAAAACTTTTTAAAAGATGAAAGTGTTTTAAGAAAGATCGTCGAA
>JAMOPZ010000315.1 GCA_027064245.1 Campylobacterales bacterium | reverse complement strand
CATATATAAAACCAATTATTATAGATGGTGAAGTAAGAGCTGTAATAGTTATAGATTTTTCATTATCAGATCATAAAAAAATTATAAAATCTTTAAATATGCTTGATAAGACTTTTGAGATAGCTATAGTATTTGCTGTATTTATTTTGTTTGTAATTCTTTTCTTTTCATATATAGACAATAAAAGAAGTAAAGATTTAGAAGATAAAAATATTCAAATTCAAAATTTTAATAAAACCCTTCAAGAGAAAATAGACCAAGAAGTTGAAAAAAATAGACAAAAAGATCAACAACTTTTTCAACAATCTCGTCTTGCTCAAATGGGGGAGATGATAGGTATGATAGCACACCAATGGAGGCAACCATTAACAGCTATTAGTGCTACAAGTAGCACTATAAATATGAAAGCACAACTAAATAAGCTTAATAAAGAAACAGCTATAGAATTATCAGATAAAATATCTTCCTATACACAACATCTAAGTTCTACTATAGATGATTTTAGAGAATTTTTTAAACCAAATAAAGAGAAAAAAGAGATTACCTATAATGAATTGGTAAAAAGTGTGCTAAGTATTATAGAAGAATCTATTAAAAATAAAAATATAACTTTGGTAAAAGAGCTAAACTCAGATACAATTTTTTATACATACCCAAATGAGATAAAACAAGTTATATTAAATCTTATTAAAAATGCTGAAGATGTATTGTTGGAGAATAAGGTAAAAGACCCAGCTATTACTATAACTACAAAAGATAATATATTAAGTGTTAGTGACAATGGTGGTGGGGTACCAAAAGATATAATAAAGAAAATATTTGACCCATATTTTTCAACAAAAACAAAAAAAGATGGTACAGGACTAGGACTTTATATGTCTAAAACTATAATTGAAGAGCATTGTGGTGGAAACTTAAGTGTATCAAATATTACTACTGTAAATGAAGATAGCAAATCATTAGATGGTGCAGTATTTACAATAGAATTAGGAGTAAATAATGATTAATTTTGAAGAGATAATAAAATATTCACAAAAGTTAAAACTTTTGTATGTTGAAGATAATCAAGAAGCAAGAGAATCTACTATTATGATTCTTGAAGAGTTTTTTGATGATATAACTATTGCTATAAATGGAGAAGATGGTTATGAAAAGTTTAAAGAAGATGGTGCTTTTGATTTAATAATAACAGATATAAATATGCCTGTATTAAATGGGTTAGATATGATTGCTAAAATAAGAGAAATAGATAAAAATATATCTATACTAGTATTATCAGCTTATAATGAATCTGGTTTTTTTATGGATAGTATTAAACTAGGAGTTGAGGGGTATTTGCTTAAACCTATTGATATGAATCAATTTATAGGTGTACTTCAAAAAGTTATAGAAAAATTAAAACTAAAAGATGAGGCTGATGAAAATCTCCATTTTTTAAAAGAGTATCAAGATGCAACAAATAGTAGCTCTATAGTATCAAAAACAAATTTAAAAGGAGTTATTACTTATGTAAATGATATTTTTTGTGAGATATCAGGATATTCAAGAGAGGAACTTATAGGTAAAAATCATAATATGGTAAGACATCCTGATATGCCAAAAGAGGTATTTGCAGATCTATGGGATACTATTAAAAATAAAAAACAGATCTGGAAAGGAATTGTAAGAAACTTAACAAAAAGTGGTAAAAGTTATTATGTAAAAGCAACTATTAAACCAATCTTAGACCGAGATAATAATATAGTAGAATATATAGGAATAAGAGATGATATTACAGATATTATGAATCCAAAAAAACAAC
>JAMOPZ010000314.1 GCA_027064245.1 Campylobacterales bacterium | reverse complement strand
TCAAGTATATTATAAGCACATTTCAGGGTATAGCAAGGCTCTATATTGCACTCAAAAAGCTCCAACTCTCGTGATAGCTTCTCTACAAAAACTTTATCTTCATCAATAATTAAAATCTCATACTTCATCTTCTTTGCTCACCTTTCATCTTCTTTGCTATATCTTTTTTTGCAGACAATACTATGCTAAATACAGCACCATCTTCATCGTTTCTTACACTCAACTCTCCGTCCATATTTTTTTCAATTATCATCTTTGACATATATAGACCTATTCCTGTGCCTTGTGATTTATGCTTGGTTGTAAAGTATGGTTCAAATATTTTTTCTATGATATCTTTTGATACTCCACCTGCATTATCTTTTATTTTTACTGTTATAGTATCTTGTTTTTGTTCTATATCTATGGTTATGCTTCCATTTTTTATTTTGTTTGCTTTGATTGCATCTTTTGCATTTGTTATGATATTTAGTATAGCTTGTGAAAATTCATTCTCATAACCATACAGTATTATACTATAATCACCACTTATAGTACAAGTTATATTATGATTTTTAAATGAGCTACTTAGTATATTGAGACTTCTTTTAATAGCATCGTAAAGATTAAAATTCTTTTTTTCTTTATCTGGTTTGAAGAAATCTCTAAAGTTATCAATAGTATCAGACATATACCGCAATGTATTGGACGAACTATTTATATATTCATCCATAAATTTATTGTCAACTAAGCCCTGCTTGTAATATGTATATAAAGTCATATTTTTAATCCCAAGTATATTTAGAGGTTGTCTCCATTGGTGGGCAATATTTCCTATCATCTCTCCCATTGCTGCCAATTTTGATTGTTGAACAAGGATACTATCTTTTTCCCTTAACTCCTCTACTTTTTTATCTACTTTTTCTTCTAAAAGCATATTTAACAGTTTTAATTCATCCGATTTATTTGATAATTGTTTGGTATAATTTTTAATTACTTTATCAATTCTTAAAGCGATTAATATTGAAATCAATAAAATGATGATGGTCAACATAATAGTGATTTTGATACTATCGTATATAGCTCTATCCATATATGCTTTTATACTATTTTGTTTATCTTGTATCTGTCTTTTTAAGTCATCAAAATAAAACCCACTAGCTATTATCCAGTTCCAATCTTTTTGTAAATAAAAGTATGACATCTTAGGCATAGGTTCTTTAAAATTTGGTTTTTTATACCAATACTTTACATACGCTTCTCCTTTTTCTCTTAATCCTTTTAGAAACTCTTTTCTAAACTCTTTATTTTTTGCATCTTTGTAGCTATCGTTTAATTTTTTACCAATTAGATCTGGTCTATTTGGATTTAGTATCATAGTAGCAAAATTATCTCCACCTTTTATATTGTGCAAATCTAAGATGAAAAGATATTGATTTTTAGCTCCTTCTAAAATTGAAAATCGCTCTATAACCAAACTTTTAAGATCTTTTTCTACATCATCAAGATACTCTCCTGTACCTATCTGGATACCCAATGGCTTAAATATTGCGGTACAAATCATCTTTGGATACTCTTTAGTTGGATCATTTGGTTTATTGAAATATATCTTTACAAATCCAAATTTATGATTTTTAAGAGAATGGTTTTTCATATCCATAAGGTTTTGACCCCTTATGTCTTTAAAATTTGTCATATCATGACCAATATATTTTTTTATAGCATGCCCTATAACTATATTTTTATTATAAACAAAATAATACCCTCTGTGATTATTAAATCTTATTATATTTAGATGAGTTATTATCATTGATTTTATCTCATCAT
>JAMOPZ010000313.1 GCA_027064245.1 Campylobacterales bacterium | reverse complement strand
GGAAATTTTAATAATTATAGATTGCACTTTCTTTTTCATATAAAAACACCTCTGTTTTGGTTTACTATATTTTTAATGCTCTCAAGTGATAGGTTATAATTATCTGCTAGTTTTTTGTATCTGTTACCTAGAGAACGGTCGTATCTTATAGATGCATCTCTTTTGTATATGATAAAGTCTTTAAATTGTGGAATCTCGCTTGATACTTCTTGATACTTCTTTTTAAAAGCATTTAGAGAGATTGAGTCATTTTGTAAATCTGAAACTATAAAAGCCAATAATTTAACTTGCTCATTTGTTAGCTTTTTGGATGGTCCTCTCGAAGAGTATCTTTGTTGCGAATCATAATACTCATCTCTAAAAGTGTAGTAGTCTTTTGGAGTTATTTTATAAAAACCGTCAGTCATAGTTGCTTTTAAGTGTCCTTGTCTTATGTAATAATTTACATTTGGACGGTCAGTTCCTAAAAAAGATGCTATATCTGCGGTTGTATACATTATTTAATATCACTTAATTCTTCAATTGTTGTAAAATCAAATAATACTTTTTTTATAATAGAATTTATGTTTTTAAGATTTTTTCTATATTTAAAAACATCTTCGTATCTATCTTGTAAAATTTTATTTATTGCCTTGTCACTATCATCAAAAAGATATTGTACAGGTATATCTAAAATCTCAGCAATCGCTTCTATTATCTCTATTTTAGGATTAACTCCTCTTTCCCACGAAGATATGTTTACATCTTTTACACAAATACCAGTTTTATTATATATTTGCTCAGCTAAACTAGATTGTTTTATATTTCGTTTTATTCTGTATTTCTTTAGTTGTTTTGAAAACATAAATAACCTTTGAATTAATAGTGTAATACTATTATAATTAGTATAATAACTATCTTAATTTGTTTAAATATTCATAATACTAATTAAACAAGTATAGTTAAAAGTATAATATTATAGTTTAAATGGGAGTGTAAAAATGTTTGGAGAGTTATTAAAGAAATATAGAACAAAAGAAAATCTTAGTCAAGTTGATTTAGCAAATAGATTAAGTAATTTATTAAATCAGAATATTAAACAAATAAATATTAGTTCTTGGGAAAAAGGAACTAATCCTAAAATAGAGATAATAGAAGCGATTGCTGAGATTTTAGATATACCTGTACAATATCTTTTTGATGATAGTGACAAGGCAATAAATAAGATAATAAGTAATAAGGCACCACAACTCAAAGAGATAGTTGAGCATACTCTTAGAATACCACTTATTGATGGATATGTAGGTGCTGGGAGCGGTGGAATAATAGATGCATTTAAAATAAACGAATATGTTTATATTGATAATTCATCTATAAAAAGAAAATATTTATCTGAAACTGTTATAGCTATACCTGTAATAGGAGATAGTATGATTCCCTATGTAAATGATGATGATATTATATTGTTTCATCCTCTAAAAGATACTACTCATCGTTTAAATGATGGTAAATATGTTATACAAACAATTAATGGAACTATGGTTAAAAATCTTAAATTTATGTGTAGTGGTGATATTATAATCTCATCATGCAATAAAACATATAGTGATGAGATTATAAATTCAAATGAATCGCAAGAGTTGTTAGATATACTCGGAATAGTAGTTGGTAGAATTTTAAAAAGTTAATTAAAACTTATTGAGTAACTCCAATTAACACCATCTGTAATCTCTCCTGAGCCTTTGTATGCTATATTGCATTTATAATTCTTTTTTAATTTAGCACCGTATTTATTTTGTGTAGTAACTGTTGATTTAACTACATACTCATTTA
>JAMOPZ010000312.1 GCA_027064245.1 Campylobacterales bacterium | reverse complement strand
CGAATTCAGTAAAATGATATACTCTAATTTCATACTCTTTTCTATAGTTTATAAAAGGTCTTATCCCCACAAAAAATACAAGCATAGTTATAATAAAGTACCACATATCTATTCATCTCTAATAAGCATTAAGTCTTCAGCCATTTCATCAATAAGCTGTTTTACAAGTTTTTTTGTTTTAAGATATTGCCAATTAGGGAAAAATTTAAGTATATACCAACTTTCAGCTTCAATTTTTTCATCCCTCGAAATAGAAAAAGACCAATTAGGTAAATCTTTTTTAAACTCAATGAATTCACCATTCAGTTCCCAAATACGTTTTTTAACTCTGTATTTAGCAGCACGAAGTTTTGCTTCTTTCTCTGCTTCCTCTTTAGTTTTAAAAACATTTCCTTGTTTAATGATGGCTTTATAATTTTCATAATCCCATATTCTACTAGTTGCTATTTTCCCACCAACTCTAATATAATAAGCTTTTTCATTTTCTTTTAGCTCCCACCATTCTGGTATTTCCTTATATGTCTCCCATTCTGTTTCATTCCACAGAGTATTTATTGGTATATTTTCTGAAAAACTATTTATATAACGAAAAGGATAATCATATTCTTCATCGTAATAACAGTAACAATTTGTATCACAATTTTCAGAAGTTAGTTTCTCACCATTTAGTAATCTTTGTATTAGCTCTTTTTTAGTTAGTATCATTTTATTCTCCTTGATATAAATCTTCTGGTTTTACAGGTTTTGCATAATACCATCTACCATCTTTACAGTTAAATTGACAACTTGCAGAAGCTGTATAGCCTAAAAATATATCTATACTCCATTTTTCTGTATCATCATCTCTAACCCATATAGGTTTATCTATCATATTTGGGTCTTCATACCATTCAAGTGGTTTAATTCTGTATTTTTCATTCAAGTTCCAATCAGGTTTACAATCTACCCATACAGCTTTTACTTTAGGCTCACCATTACTGTCTAAACCTGCTTCTTGATATTGTAATAATTGAAATTGGGTATCCGGTTTTTCAATTTGTAATTTTCTAAATTCTGCATGTGCATCATCTACTATATAATATGTATTTGAAGTCCAATTAGGAATATATGTAAATTCCCATATATCTTCTTTAAAATGACTTATACTTTTTATATATACTTTTGGTTTATTTGTATTTAACCATCTTTTAAATTCGCTTATTAACTCTTTATTAGTCATTTTATCTCCTTTAATTTTATCTATATTGCTTTAAAACATTAAGTACTTTCTCTTGGCCAGGTAAGATAGGGTTATCCCTATGTTCAATGTACCACTTTAGTGATTTCTCAATTTCATTTAATCGACTTATACTAAACCAATGGTCTAATTCGCACAAACCAAATTCATAAAGTTCGGAAGTTGCGTCAAAGATATGGTCTATCGTTATGAATAACTCACCGTTAAAAAATGCCAAAGCTTCTTCGAGCGTTTTCACTTCAACTACTTTTTTACTATTTTCCATAGCTACTCTATAAAATAAAGTATTATTTGCTAAATTCGCTCCTAATAAAATTTCTTTATCATCCTTCACAGCAAGTACAGTAGTACAACTAATTCCGTATTCATCCATGTTATTTAATACGTCTTCTCTTGTCATTATTTCTCCAATGTTTTATAAGCTTCTATAATCCACTCATCATATTTATTTGACGAAAGCGCTTTATAGTTATCATAAGTTACGCCATCTCTTTCACCAGCATAACTAAAAGAACATTCATTTTTAGCATCATAAAAACCAATAACTCTTTTGTGAGTGTCTTCATTGTCCCAGCATTCTAC
>JAMOPZ010000311.1 GCA_027064245.1 Campylobacterales bacterium | reverse complement strand
TGAATCAGCATAAAATCACTTAAAATCTTACTTTCAGTTAAAGCAAATTTATTTTGCTCTTCTACAAACTGTTTATATGAATGATAAGCTTGAGAAGCCACTATAGTAAAAAATACTATAGTAAAGATAGTATAAAGTAGCTTTGATGATATTTTTTTATACTTTTTCATATATTAATGCTTTAAAAATCTATTTAATACTTCAGTAAGTCTAGATTTATTTATAGGCTTAGTTAGATAATCATCCATACCAGCTTCAATAAACTTCTCTCTATCCCCTTTTATGGCATTGGCTGTTAGTGCTATGATTGGAGTGTAGTGTGGGTTTTGTTGTTTTTCGTATTCTCTTATAAGTTTTGTAGCTTCACTACCTCCCATATTTGGCATATTTTCATCCATAAGGATTAGATCATATTTATTGATTTTAAACATCTCTATAGCTTCAAAACCATCAGAGGCTATATCAAAGCTTAATTTATATTTATTTAAGATCACTTTCATAAAAGTTTGATTTGTAAGGTTATCTTCAACTAGTAATATATGATTATTAAATGTTTGCGGTATATTTGTAATTGTTTGTTTTGAGTTTTCAAACTGCTCTATTTGCTCTTGTGTTACTTCCTCTAGTGGTATTTGAAAATAAAACCTGCTTCCTTTTCCTAGTTGACTCTCAAGTAATATCTTGGCATCTAACAGTTTGGCTAATTTTGTACATATATTAAGTCCTAGTCCCGTTCCACCAAAATCTTTTGTAGTAGAGCTTTTCTCTTGAGTATAGATATCAAAAATCTTAGCTTGATTCTCTTTTGCTATACCAATACCTGTATCTTGCACACTAAATTCTATTTTATTATCTACTAGTTTTAGATTTAATGTAACTGTTCCCTCTTTTGGTGTGAATTTTATAGCATTGCTTAAAAGATTTGCAAGGATTTGCTTGATCCTAATAAAATCACTATAGGTATATTTTGGTATATTTTTATCAATAGAACTACAAAATTTTACACCTTTTGCAGCAGCTACTGAGTTGTAAATAGATACTATTATATCATACAGTTCATCTAGTATAAATATCTCTTTGTGAATTTCCAGTTTTCCACTATCTATTTTTGAAAAATCTAATATATCATTTACTAGATTTAAAAGCAGATCACCAGAGTTTTGTATGATTTTTAGGTATTTTAGTTTTTGTGTATCATCTTCATCATCAAGTAAAATATCTATAAATCCTAAAATAGCATTAAGAGGAGTTCTTATCTCATGAGACATATTTGCTAAAAATAAAGCTTTATACTCTTGCATTTGTGTTGCTTTTTCTAAAGAATTGCTAAGCTCTTGTTCATGGTCTTTCATGTTTTGAATATTTAGATAGTTTTTTATATGAAGATCACATTTTAAAAGAAGTTGCTCTATTGCAAAAGGTTTTTTTATAAAATCACTAGCTCCAAGCTTTAAAACTTTTGCTATCATATCTTGATCTGTACTATCAGATAGCATTATCACAGGCAATTCAAAAAATCTTTTATTTGATTTTATTTGGGTTAAAAACTCTATACCATTCATATCAGATAGTTCATTATCCAAAAGCACAAGGTGGATATTTTCTTTATCTAAAAACTCTATACCATCTTTACCATTTATAGCTTCAACTATATGAAATTTTTTTGGTCTTAGAGCTTTTTTTAGCATATTTCTCATAAAAGATGAGTTATTTATAATAAGTACATTTACAAAAGCATTTCTTTTAATCGTTTTAAAAATATATTGTATATCATTTGCTAATTTTTCTACAGATACTATTTTTAAGAAATAGTCCAATAT
>JAMOPZ010000310.1 GCA_027064245.1 Campylobacterales bacterium | reverse complement strand
TTAAACTCTATCCAAAATTCTGCTTCATCTCTTCTATTTGCTTTGAACTCTTTTAGTATTAGTAGGACTTGATCTACACTTTTAGGTGGATGACAAAACTTTACTTCACGACCTATAATACCTGCACTTCTTGGAAATACCCTTTTATCTCCTCTATTATAAAATATCACTATATCATTTTCATCTACATATGTAATATCTACAGGCATAAATTGAAGTAAAAGATCTATTTGTTCAGGTAGCATCCAACCCTCATTTAGTTTTATTCGTCCATCTAATGAAAATGGTAATTTTCTTTTTTTAGTATCTTTACTTGGATGTAGATACTCCTCTTTTGGAGGATAAGATACAGGAGGAGTATCAAACATCCAGCCTATCTCTTCATCTCCTTCTCTCATCTCTTTCCAGTCATCAATACTTAGCATACTTAAAGCATTTGGCAGTAATCTATGCTCTTCAACTTGCATAAGATGATCTATACTTTTAAAAACAACTTGAAGATCTTGTGTTAAATTTACAAAATCATTATTTTTAATATCTTTTTTGACTATTTTTAATTCATCTCTGATTTGATCATGAAATGCCCACATATTTTGAGAAGGACTTGTCCAACCATAAGTTTCAAGATATGGAAAAAGTTGATTCTCTTTTCTTGCATAATGCTTTTCAATAGTACAAAGCTTTTCAAAAAATATCATAAATTGATCAAAGTTCTCTTTTATATTTATATTATTAATATTTTCTATTAGTTCACTTATTAATTTATTTTCCTCTATATACACTCTTGCTGGATGCCCTTTTGGCAACTCTTCATCTTCATTGTTGCTTAAAAATTCACTCATATTTTACCTTTTTTATTGCTTTTACTTAACTATATTAAGTTATTATTTCTCATCATTAGATAAAATAAATTTAGCTCCACCTAAAACACTTGAGTAATCTATAGATATTTTACAATTTGTTTGTTCACAAAGCAATTTTACAGTATAAAGTCCTACTCCTGTACCACTTTTATCTCTTGTTAATGCATCTGTATCTAATTGTTCAAAAAGATTAAAGATTTTTTTTCTATCCTCTTCTTTTATACCATCACCATCATCTTCTATTGTTAACCTATATCCATCATTTACAGAGGTTAAAACAACTAAAACCTTTGATTGTGAATATTTTAATGCATTTGAAAAAAGATTATCAAATATCATTGTAAATTTTTGTATATCTATATAATAATCTACATCAACTAATTCTAAAACTACATCTTTATTATAAGCATCAGCATATCTATCTACTACAGAATTTACTATTTTTTTTAGATTCATAAGCTCTTTGTTTAATACCAAATTTTTTGCTTGTGTTTTTGATATCTCTAAAATATTTTGTACCATATTTAACTCTATTAGCCCATTTTCATTTATTTTTTGTGCCAAATCTGTTAATTTTGCTATTTTTTTAGGGGTAAGTGTTTTTTGTAAATTTCTATATATATAATCTGAAAAATTTATTATTGCATTTAATGGTGTTTTTAGTTCATGGGTAAATATAGTTATCATCTCATGTTTAAATTGATCTATCTTTTTTCTCTCTTTATTGATATCATCTGTTAAATTTTCTGTAATTTTTAATAAAAATTTATTACTTTCTAATAACTCTTCATGATTATCTAAATTTTTTTCCAATTTATAATTTTCTAATTCTAAATTATTTTTATATGTTGATAACTCATTATTGGCTTCACTTAACTGTTCATTTGAAACACTAAGTTCCATAGTAGACTCTTCTAATCTACTATTTAATATTTCAAGTCTTTTTTTATCTGTTATA
>JAMOPZ010000309.1 GCA_027064245.1 Campylobacterales bacterium | reverse complement strand
TAGAAGCAGATCTAAAGTATATTCAGTATCAAGATTATAAGGCTTATGAATACAGAGCAAAGATAGATTATACTCTTAGTTTTGTACCAGTTATTCAGCCTGCATTAGAGATTGGTTATAGAATGCAAAAAATTGACATAGATGATAGTGATAAAACTCTTGTAGATATGGAATATTCTGGAGTTTATGCAGGTTTAATGGTTCGTTTTTAAAACTTACTCATTAGGTATAATTTTATGAAAGCCCTTAATTCTTATGGGCGTTTCATCTTCATTGAAAAAAATATCACCAATATCTTCTATGGTAAGTTTTTCACCACTCTTTGTAGTAAGTGGATACTGAATTTTAAAATGAATGTATTCTAAGTCTCCATCATACTCTTCTAGTATCTCATGCATAGCTTGATGGTGTTCAAAGCGGTTTTCATCTGGGATAAGCCCTAAGTAATCAAAGTAAGTTAACTTTTCATCATCTTTAAAACCAAGCCTTTTTTTCCAACTTTTACTTAAATCAAACTCCTGAGTAACAATATTATAATCCCATATTCCATCATTCGAAGAGTTGATAGAAAATTCAAAGTTATTATGTGTACTCATATATACCCCTTAAAGTGGTTAATTTTACATGATTATATATATAATTTAGCTGAACTTTATAGTTACAGTAGTTCCTTTATTTTCTTTGGAGACTATATCGACCTTATAATTGTACTCCTTAATAATACTCTCAACAATATTCAATCCAACACCAAAACCACCAGCATAAGAGTTAGCGCGAGTAAATCTTTCAAAGATAGTATTTAGTTTATCTTTTGCGATTCCTATACCTTCATCTTTTATAATAAAACTATTTTTGTTTACATGTAGATATATCTTAGAGTTAGGAAGTGAGTACTTTATAGCATTACTTAGTAGATTATTAATCAACATTTTTGCTTTTGTTGGTGCAATATTTAGTCTACATGTAGAGCTTGTAAACTCTAAATCAATATGCTTTTTATCTAGCAATTCATCAAAATACTTAATGCTTTGATCAACTACATCCTCAAAATTTAAATCAATAGCTTTTTCAGCACTTTTATCAAAACTTAAAAAGCTTAAAGAGGAGTAGATATCGTATAACTGTTTAGTAGAGATACTGATGTTTTTCATAATTTTGTCATCATAAACTTGTTTGCTTTTAGCTCGTGAAGTACTCATCATTAGTGCTGTGATGGGTGTATTTAACTCATGTGTAGTATCTTTAACGAAGCCTTCTATCTCTTGCATTTTTTCTTTTATGGGACGTAAAAATATGGTTGAGAGTATAACTGCAATTATGATGATAATTACACCAACAAAGATAGAGGTGATGATAACGCTATTTCTCATTTTCATTACATTAGATGTACATAGATTACTTTGAACTATAACGGAGTCTATATCTAAATGACCGGCAGTACGGTGTGAAGTAAGAGTAAATGTTGAACCATTCATATAGTACATTTTTGAAAAATCAATATCTTGAATAATTTGACCAAACTTTAGATTTTTATTATTATCAAAGAGTGCTACTGTATAACCTTTAAACATTTTAAGTGTAAAATCTTTCTTATACATTGCTGCATCAATAACATCAGCGCTTACTTCATCTGCTATCTTATTCATCTTGTAGTAGTTGTTTTGCATCTCCATAGATTTTTGAGAAGTAAAAAACCAATAAGCAGCCATAAATAAAAATATAAATGAAGAGAGTAGATAAAGAGTTAAAAAAGAGTAAAAAGATTTTTTCGTAATGTTATTCATATTTATAACCAACACCGCGAAGAGTTTGGATTTTATCTTTTCCTA
>JAMOPZ010000308.1 GCA_027064245.1 Campylobacterales bacterium | reverse complement strand
GATCATCCCAGCAATACTAATTATTTTTAAAAAAGTTACCTTTGTATCAGCCTGTCTTTGTAAAAGAAAGACTCCCTTGTTCATCTCTTTCAATAATTTTAAATTGTTATTCAAAATATACTCAATTGAAGAATCATCCAACTCTTTTAAACATTTTAAAAAGTGTTTTTTCATTGGGAGCCAAAGTTCTTTTACTTTTTTCAATTGGATTAACGCCTTTCCTTGTGCTGGAGGTAGAAGCTGCTGAGGACCTTTTGGGTCTAAAGTAAGAGGTGCTAAACCTGAATCAATAAGGGCATTTAATGTCACATCAAAAACCTTAATACTTTTTAACAAATCCTCTTTTTCTTTATCTACCCTCTTCCCTTTAGCTCTTGCATAAAGAACTTCCAAAACTTCCTTACTCATCTTTTGACTGAGCATCCTTTGCCTGCCAGCCAAATTTATCACTACACCATCACTTTTTTGTTTATAAACTACTATTAAAGTAGTCATTGCAAGTATGACTGAAATAGAGTAAATGGTCAGTAAGACAATCAAAATTCTGGTTCTTATGCCCATAAATACCCTCCCATTTTTAAGTCTCTAATTTATATATAGCCACTAGTTTGAGCCTTTTCGTCTAGAGTACAGTCCTTTTACATGAACCAGAATAACTGGACTTTTATTTTTTGACAACCCAAAAAATTCATCTAAACTTGACTTTCAGAGATAAGTGATAGTCTGTATTCTTTATATCAAGTAATTTTAAGATATTATAGATTTATGATTTGTAGAACTTAATTCTCGTTTGTTTGATACTTAGTGGCTTTTTAAATATGCTATTTTGAGATAATGATGAAAAATAAATAAAATATGATAGGTCTTACTTAATGAAGTGCTCCAAACCTATACATTGATGTCAGTTTTAGCAAAACTTTCTAAATTAACTTTGAAAGGCAAGTCTCGAGCATTCGGCCTGCAACAATTAATTTTTACAATATGTTCAGCAATAAACTTTACTAGATAGTCATTTATACGACTTCAGCAAAAATTACCTCTGGTGGTAACCAATTTTTTTGGGCGTAAAAGTGGGGTAACGTGGTTCAATTTCTATATAATATCCATCAACAAGACTTGCTTCGAATTTTAAAAAGTTCTATTTTGAAATAGCAGCCTATAAAACACACGGAGTATTCAACTCATTTAATTAAAGATTAATAAAAATTTATTGATAAGGGGCGGGTTTGTAATCCCGCCGGATATTTTTAAATACTTTTGCGGCCTCCGCCGTATTTATATCACATGTTTCAATTATACCAGTTAAAATAATACAAATATATATCCAATAAAAGAGAAATAGTATTTTTGCAATTGCCGTCAGCTGCTTTATAGACTTTAATAATTTGTCCTATATTATTATATAAACCAGAAAATTTCATTTAAAATTATCTTTTTCTTTTAGGTAAGAAATATTATCTTTTTTAATCAAAACAAACTTATTTTTTCTGGCAACCTTCAGAATATTTATAATTTATTATTTCATCTATTATTTATGTTGATCTTTAAAAATAAATAAAAGATAAATTATATTCAAAATAGATTACAGTTGTTTTACAAAGTACAAAATAAATATAATTATTATTTTACACTATAATATTTTACTATTACATTAAAAAGTTAACAAACGAACAATATTAAAATATAGAATTTATTTAATATTGTTATAAGGCTTTATTGATAAATTTGTGCACAAAAATATTGACATGACTAACATATTGTGTTTAGAATAGAAATTAAATTTTAAGTTTTAAAATGGAAAGAATACTTCTATATTGTAAAGAAATTTATT
>JAMOPZ010000307.1 GCA_027064245.1 Campylobacterales bacterium | reverse complement strand
CTTTACTATTGATATCTAGTACCAATTCTGATGCTTTTTTCTCTATAGTTTGTTTTACTTTTTTTCTTTTTACAGTTTTTGTAATAGTTACTTTTTTTATAGCACTATTGCTTACTTTACCATCTATTAAAAACTCAATAACTCTAATTTGATCTGCTATATATTGTACAGAGTTTGGAGAATTGTTTGATTTTTTTCTAGCACCTTTGTATACAGATATTATTTTTATAATATCATCTTTTTTTATAGAATAATTAGGATTTTGAAACATAGAAAACTTCATATTATAACTATTGTATTTAAAATTATCTTTTTTTACTATTTTTTTAGGAATATCAAGATGTTTTGCAAGTTTTTCTTTTCTAAAAACATCATCTTTATATATATTTTCTTTTGCATATCTTCCTATAATCTCTTTTTTTAACAATGGTGTTACAGTTATATATTTTCTTGCTATTTTTTGTTCTTTTAGATCTTTTTTAGATACTTTACTACCTTTTTTTATAGTTTGTTTAGCTACATATACTACTCTTACTTGATTGCTTATTTTTATTGTTTTTTGATTTTGCATATAAAAATAATATGCTCCACCTACTGCTGATAAAAGCAACGATAGTAGTACTAATATTATTATAATTTGTTTATTAAATTTCATTTTAATCCTTTTTTACTTATCTAAAATCCAGTTGATATTGCACCAGATTGCATAGGAAACACTATAAATGCACCAACTGCAGGGAGTATAAATATAAATATAACTATCATCAAATACATATTTAAAGTATTTACTTTACCCTTTATTTGATAAAACTTCTCTTGTCTCATCTCAGAAGATTGGGTCATAAATATATTTTTTACCCCTATACCTGTCTCTTCACTTAATATCAAAAAATCAACTATCTTACCCATAGCTTCACTATCTACTCTATCTTTTAAGTTTTGATAAGCTTTTTTTGTACTATAGTTTGTCATCTCATACTCCAATATTGCTATCTCTTTTAAAAGCTCATCATCTATAATATTTTTTGCCCTAGTAGATACTGTAAAAAAAGCATTTTTCAAGCTACCTCCAGCTTCAAGTATAACATTTACAAGATCCAAAAAAGTCCCTAGATCTTTATCTATTTTTTCCACTCTTTCTGCTTTTGCTATACTTATATAAATAGGTCCACCAAATATAATACAAACTATCCCTACAGCAATACCTATGATCCCTACTGTTTGAGAAAACAACAAAGGCAAGGCTACAGCTAAAATCACACCTATAAGAATGAATAATAATCTAGCTTCATTGTACTCTTTTAGGGTAATTCCTGCTTGAATTAGTTTAAAAGATAAAGATTTTTTATCATCTGTTTTTATTATTTTTTGTTGATTTACAATACTAGCAACATCAAGTCTAGATAACAATACTATATTTTTTTGCCTTTTGTATCGTTTAATAAGATATATAATACCCAAAACTGTAAGTATCAAAAAAGCTGGTGTAAATAAAATTATATATAACATACTATCTATCTTCCTAATCTTTTATTTTTGTCATCATACTATTTACAAATAATCCAAAAGATACCCATATTACTATAAAAAACATCTGTAATTTACCATTTTGTGTAGTAAAAAAATGCTCATATAAGGCACCTTGAAAAACATTGTCCATCATCATAAACATACCTATAGTTAAAGCTATGATCATATATGTACCTATTTTTATCTCTTTTGTTGAAGATGTAATCTCCTGTTTTATAGTACCTTGATCTTGTAGTGTTTTTCTTAATGTCTCAAGTGTATTAGAAAACTTCCCACCAGAACTTCTACCTATAGATATAACAAG
>JAMOPZ010000306.1 GCA_027064245.1 Campylobacterales bacterium | reverse complement strand
CTGTATTTGTGTCTGCGTGATTTTATACTACTTTTGACTATCAGAGCTTGAGCTGTATGCCGTGAAAGTGGCACGTACAGTTCTTAGGAGAGGGCTTCATCGTGAGATGGGGTTCTTATCCGACATAGACTTCTTGCAAAATTAACAAGAATAAAATTTAGAAGTGTCTCAAAAGTATTAACGATGAGAGACTCTCAATATCATTGGATTGAGTTTTGTAAGAAGTCTATAGATTTTTATTATTATTAAAAATATTTATTGAAGATAGTTATAGGTATGTGAATAATTCATTTTTTGAGATTCAAAAACCTTTGTAAACAATGGCAACAACGGTATTTAGTAGCATAAGAAAACTTTAAGAAAAAATTAGTTTAGTAAGTCAATTATGCTAATTTAGTAAGTCAATTATGCTAATTTAGTAAGTGGATTACTACTTTAAGTTCTGATTTATATATAAACTTACTAAATGGAAAATAGACTTATTAAAAGAATTTAGTAAGTAAAAAAACGTTAAACTTACTAAATAGAAAACTAACTTACTAAAAGGTTAAGAAAATGGTATTATCCCCTTATGAATTATTACAGAAACAAAAAAAAATAAAAAATGATTTTTTAAATAAAAAAGGTAAAATTTCTAATGATTTTGTAAATGGGTTTTTATCTCATACAGATTTAATAACTTTACAGATAGTTTTTTATATTGTTGGAAAACAATACTTATTAGATACAGAACAGATAGCAGAAGTAAAGAATAGAGAGCAAATACAGTTAAAAGTTTCTTCCTTATGTAAAGAGTTAAATATAAACATAAAGACTTTAAAACAGCATAGTAAAAAAATGTTAAAAACTTCTATTGTTATGGTAGATAATGAAGAAATGTTAAAAGAAACTGTTTTAATATCACAATACACTTTTTTACATAATAAAGATACTTTAATAGTTGATATATATAGAGATGTTTTAAACAAGTTATTAGAAGTAGTCGCACCTTATACACGAATTGATATTAAAAATATTATGAATTTAAAATTTAAACATAGTATGAAAATGATTTTACAATTAGAAATGATAAGCAAGTATGACAAAGATATAGCTAAAAGAAAAATTTATATGCTTGAAGAATTACAGTTATTATTTGGAACTAATTATAAGACATGGGGAGCATTTAAAAATAATGTATTAGATAAGATTAAAGCTGATTTAGACCGAAACAGCTATATATCATTCATATACAATACTCATAGCGAACTTCAAAAAGTAGGAAGACCAAAAGTATCAAAAATAATAATAGATGTTATAGAGAACAGTAAAATATAAGGAACTTTATTTTAAGAACCTATTGTCGGATAAGAACCCAATCTCACGATGAAGACCTCTCGTTTACTTTAAGCAAAAAGATTTATTTCCCAATGAATTTTAAGTTAATTAAACGAGGGTTTAAGTTACTGCCAATAATCAAAAGAATACATTTAAAATATAGTAATTTTTCTCATTTATTATTTAAAATATATCAAATTTATATATTATTTGAATAGTTTACTGCTGACTATCAGAGTTTGAACTGTATGCCGTGAAAGTGGCACGTACAGTTCTTAGGAGAGGTCTTCATCGTGAGATAGGGTCTTACTGCTAAGAGTAAATGGAATAAAGATTTTTTTACTATTTATAATTAATTTAATTTAATTAGTATAGAGCCACTTGCAGATTCCCAAAAAAGCAGCTAATTTAATTTTTTAATTGATAAAAAAGTTGAAATCTAATTTCAAATAAGTTATAATTTTTTACTACAAAAATTTAACAGAAAAGAGATTCAACTTATGTCTAAAATTATACCAACA
>JAMOPZ010000305.1 GCA_027064245.1 Campylobacterales bacterium | reverse complement strand
TTTTAATGTAGCTTTATAGAGTGTTTCACTAAATTTGCCATCAAAATATGTGAAAGGATTTGGGTTTTGGACTATTCTAATTTTATTTGTATCTGAAAACAACATATTGTGTTTTATGTTATCTGCTGAGAGATTCAGTTCAAATGCGTTAGGTAATAAATACTGTATATTTAAAAACAGATGTTTGCGGTCTACCCTATTTGGCTCTATTGGAGTGTGTGCCATTCCTACACCTACGAATGCATCTTTTTCCTTTGCAAAATATCCAGCAGAAATGCTTCCTTTATCTTTGAAAATATATCTTGTGTAAAATGTATTATTGGTAGTATCTTTAGAATAATTACTCCCATTGCCATATAATTCTTTTCTATCTGTTTTTCCCAATAAAGCATACAACAGAACTGATTGTTTGTTGTCATTAAATGTATCTGTATAACAAATTTTGCTTGTCTTACTACCTTCACTATCTCCTTGAAGAGCTAAAGTACTTCCTTTTTCTCTAGTAGGTTCTTTTGAATAAATACGAATAGTAACGAGTCCTGGCTCATTGCCAAATGATATAGCATTTCCGCCTTCATAAATCTCAATGTGATCAACAAAACCTAAGTCAAGTTCAGAGAACTGTAGCATTGAACTACCATAAATAGAAGAAGAAACTTCATGATTATCTATATATAAGCGAAACATAGGTGAAACTACAGAACTGCCCCCACTAGGCGATAAAGCAGATTCTCCAATATATCCCTCTTTGTATGTAAAAAATCTTAAAGACTTTAAGACATCTTTCAGTTTATATGCTTGCATTCTCTCTAAATCATCGCGAGTATAGAGGATTAGCAATCCAGCACTCTCAACCTTTGTTTTATGATAAAGTTCTTCAGTGTTATTTAACTTCTGAAGCAACTCAGATATATCCTCTGCTCGTAAATTTAATATAAAAAAAGCTATTAAACATACAAAATATATCTTTTTCATCCACATTCCTATAATCATTATAAGTATAAATTGTAACTTACTTATACTTAATCTCACTTTTATTTTATCCAAAATTAGCAATTATAACTCTAAAATAATTTCTAAAAAAATTAAAAGTAGGCGAGCATGTAAAACAAGGAACAAAACTTGGGCTTAGTGGAGACACAGGAAGAGTAACTGGCCCTTATCTTCATTTTTCTATTATATTGCAGTAAAAAAAGATAGATCCACTTGATTTTATTAGTAAAATTAATGGACTAATTAAAAAATAACAAATATTTTAGTAAAATACAAAAATGATAGAATTAGAAATTGCAGATATTGTTGGTACTATTGCTTTTGCCTTGAGTGGTTTTATGGTTGCTACTCGTGATAGGCTTGATTTGTTAGGTATATTTATAGCCTCATTTTTAACTGCTCTTGGTGGTGGAATATCAAGAGACACTATAGCAGATAGAGTCCCTTTTGCTTTTGCTCATCTTTTACCTACTTCTTTAGTCATAGGGGTTATCTTTATTGCAATAATCTTTGAACTACATAAAAAAAGTGGATTAGAAAATAAAACATATTTTATTATTAGTGACTCCATAGGTCTTATCTCTTTTTCTATTACTGGTGCCATGGTTGGTCTGATGGCCGATTTTAATGTATTTGGGGTAGTTATATTAGCCCTCGCTACAGCTGTCGGTGGAGGTATCATGCGTGATATTTTACTTAACCGTGTTCCTGTAGTGTTAACAAGTGAATTATATGGAACTATATCTATTATCATTGGTATTGTAATTTTTGTTTTGGATTATATGAATTCTATCAACAATATATCTTTATTTTTGGTATTTATAATTGGATTGATATTTAGATTGA
>JAMOPZ010000304.1 GCA_027064245.1 Campylobacterales bacterium | reverse complement strand
CACAGGCGTTACCCCTAAGTTATGTTCACCCTTATCTAAAGCATTGTCATCTTTGTCATAAATAACCCACTGAGTATTGTCATAGTAACGCTTAATCTCTACAACTTCGCCTTTTTCATTTAACATGGTGTCACTGATAAAAATATACTCAAAGTTACCATAATTATCGAGCTTATAATTTAAAACTCTTTGAGGGTCTATCTCAACAGTGTATGGGAACGCTCTTTGTTGCATCTGGTCCTTCAAGTTATCAGGCAAAACAGTAGGCATATCTATCAAAATAAGGTTACACCCATACACCTTTGCATTTTTAGCAAAATTAGAAAAAAAGATATTGGCACTATTTTTTTTCATATCAATATCATCTAAAATGATTTTAAGGATATTTGACTTAGTATCTCTAACAGGTTTTTGTTTATAAATATACCCTATAAATCTACTCACTTTAGAAGCAAAGATATTAGTGTAGTATGCTATCTCTCTTCTTTGTTCTATTTTATTCTCTAACTCTCTTGGATACTTATTAATATAATCTCCATTTAAAAAGCCACCCTCTCCATTATAAGCGTCCTTTGCAAGTTTCCATTGTTTAGCGTATTTCATTTTATCTCTCCAGTTGTGTTAATGTTTTTTGAATTGCTTTTTTTATAAAGTCGTCACCCTTATATCCTGGATGATGAACTGACTTACTAAAGATAAAACCACCTAAAGAAAATCGTAAGGCTTTTTTATTATTAGGCTTTATCTCGTGAGCTTTACTACCGAAAAGTACAAATTCTGCATAGTTTATTTCTTTACCATGCCATGAAGTAAGCATATTGTCATCTGCTATCCATACTATACCAGCGTTGCTTTTTACTTTATGTCTGATGTTTCTTTCAAGTGTTCCATCAACATGATGGGGCTTTGCGAAAAACTTTAAATTTTCATAGGCTTTTTGTGTAGTTGTTTTAATAAAATCACTTGCATAGCTCTTGTCAATCTCATCAAGCATTTTAAAGGTATCATCTAGCCCACTAATCTTAATCATCTAAACTCTACTAAATTATTGATTTTAAAACGGATTACACCTGCTTTTAGTGATACAAGTCTATCTTCATCTAAAAAAGTATCTTCAATAGATACATCATAAGGCAATGACATAAGGCTCTCTTTTACTTTATAATCAGTTGCTAAAAAATCATCATAAAGCTCTGCAGTGTCGTTTTTAGTATCAAAGACGATAACAACTTGGACAGTGAGCGTTATATTGATACCTTTGTGGCTTATTTGTTCTAATATTATCAAAGCAAATGGTGTATTTTGAGAGCGTTCTACACCTTTGGGTTTACCAAGATATACATTTTTAAATGTATCAATAGCCTTTATCGTATCTGTAACCTCTTGAAGTATTGGGGATATCTTAACCATAATCAGCCTCTATAAATTTGAGCATTATGTGGTGGTGTTTGAGTAGAAGACAGAAGTGAATATTTTTTAAACTCGTCTTTGTAAACATCATATTTTTTTCTAACGCTCTCATCTTCAAATTGCTCTTTGCATAGTTCCATATACACAAGGCAGGTAACTAACTTCTCGAAATAAAAATCGTTAGTAGTGCTTTGAAGATTAACCTCCCTGATAGCTTCGTTTTCAATATTTGTTATTTCATCTTCACTCTTGTCTTTAGTTAAGAATGTGTCATTATATGTAAAACGCATAATTGCTCCTTTATGCCTACAATAATAAGCACTTATTTATCTATCTTTATCCAAAACTTAATCATTTACTAAATTATAATAATGAAATAAAAGCTGGAGGCGATTATGTTTAAAAAATTACAGGAACTGCTAGAGGCAGAAAA
>JAMOPZ010000303.1 GCA_027064245.1 Campylobacterales bacterium | reverse complement strand
ATTATATTTTCCAGATTCTACATCAGTTTTAATAGAATCTAGTTTTGTTTGCATCATATCAAGTATGATTTTTGCGGCCTCGTTATCATCCGCTTCAGGAACATCCCAATCAGTTATCTTCATATTTGTTTTAAAAAGGAACTCCACAGAACCCTCTATCTCACCTCTTCTTGATTCTAACTCTTTTTGTATAACATCCATCATATTTTCCTTTAATTTAAGATTATTTTTTCTTTGTGTTTCACAATATGTGCATCAATATCAAGCTTCTCTTTTATAGCTTTTTTAAAAACTTTTTGACTCTCCTTCTCTCCATGAATTAAAAATACTTTTTCTAACTTTTTAATTTTAGAGACCCATTTTATCATAGCTTTTTGATCAGCATGAGCAGAAAAACCATTTATAGTATGGATAGAAGCTTTTACTATAATATCTTCACCATAAAGATTTATCCATTCAGTCCCCTCCACTAACTTTCTACCTAATGTACCTTTTGCTTGATACCCAACAAAAAGAACTGCATTTTTAGGATTCCAAATCCTATGTTTAAAATGGTGTGTAATTCTACCACCGTTACACATCCCACTCCCTGCTATGATTATAGCTCTACTTTTTACATCATTTATAGCTTTTGATGCTGTTGGTGTTTGAGTATAGATAAGTGAATTAAAATTAAATACCGTACCATCCTCTTCAACATTGTGTTGGCATTTTCCACTTAATTTTGTGTTATATTTTCTATAAACTTCTGTCGCTTTTGTTGCCATAGGGCTATCTAAAAATATTTTACACTTTGGTAACTCATCTTTGTTATACATATCTCTAAGAATACATAACAACTCTTGAGTTCTCTCTACTGCAAAAGATGGTATAAGTATATTACCTTTTTTATTTAATGTACTTATGATAACTTTTTTAAACTCTTTTATAGTTGATTTAATGGATTGATGATCTCTATCTCCATAAGTTGTTTCTATATAGAGTGTATTTGCTCTTTTACATTTTTGAAGATCAGGGAGTACAAGTTTATTACTATTTCCAATATCACCAGAAAAAACAATACTCTTCGATTTTCCCTTTTCCATATACGATAGCTCAATAAATGCTGAACCTAAAATATGACCTGCATTTTTATAGTTAACACTAATCCCCTCACAAAGTTCATAATATGTATCGTACTCAGGATTTACCCAAGTGGTTTGATTGAAGGTTTTTTGAACATCTAATGGTCCATAAAGGGGTTTTTTTAATAACTTATCTTGTGCTTTACGAACAGCTTTTCGTTTTCTAGTATTGAAATCTTCGTTCATTATTTTAGCACTATCCATAAGAATAATATATGCTAGTTCCATAGTTGGAGTTGTCGCATATATCTCTCCACTAAAACCCTCTTTTATCAACTTTGGAATCCTACCAATATGGTCTAAATGTGCATGAGTTACCAATACATAATCTATATCACAAGGATTAAATTCAAAAGATTTTTGATTTTCCTCCTCCTCTTCACCTTGAAACATACCACAATCAATCATAATTTTTTTATCATCTATCTCAACTATATGACAAGAGCCAGTAACCTCTTGTGTCGCTCCATACGATCGAATATTTATCATCAGACAATCCTTTTAAACTTTTATTCCATTAATTATACTCCTAAAAAGATTAATCGTACGATAGTAATTTAACTTATTAAGGAGCCACTTGCAGATTCCCACAAAAGTAGCTAATTTAATTTTTTAATTGATAAAAAAGTTGAAATCTAATTTCAAATAAGTTATAATTTTTTACTACAAAAATTTAACAGAAAAGAGATTCAACTTATGTCTAAAATTATACCAACACTATCA
>JAMOPZ010000302.1 GCA_027064245.1 Campylobacterales bacterium | reverse complement strand
CATATCAATTTCACCATCTTCAATAAAAAACTGTTCCCTTAATCTAATACTATTTTCTAATAAACTTGTATTTATTGTTGCCAATGAGCTATTTATTGCTAATTTTGTATTTAAACCTATAAAAAACGGAAACAATATATTTGCTTGTTTTTGTATTTTTTTATCTCTATCTTTTTGATTTTTCATATTGATATAAAATATTTTTATATTATCCATATTAGGATCTCCTATTTTCTTTTTCCATTTAAACTATATATATATGTAAAAATCTCAGCTATTGCTTTATAAAAATTTTCAGGAATTGGCTGATCAACTTCTATTTGATCATACAATGCTCTTGCTAATGCTGGATCTTCTATAATTTTTATATTATTTTGTTTTGCTAACTCTTTAATCTTTAAAGCTAAAAAATTAATACCTTTAGCAATTACAACTGGTGCATTTTGTGTCTCTTGATCATATTGTAATGCTACTGCATAATGTTCAGGATTTGTTATAACAACATCAGCATTTGGTACCTCTTTCATCATCCTTTGTCTTGACATCTTCATCTGAATTGAACGGATTCTTTGTTTTACTTCTGGATTTCCCTCTATATTTTTATGTTCATCTTTTACCTCTTGCTTTGTCATACGAAGTTGTTTAAAATAATAATATCTTGTAAAATAAAAATCTATTGTAGCAAAAAGTAGTATAATAAACAAAATAGTAAAAACAAAATATATAATTAACATATATATACTTTGTAATGCATTATGTAAATTTTGATCCATCATAGCTATTATATCATCCCAAACTATTCCAAGAAGTACAACCATAATTATAAAAATAACTGTTAATTTTGCCATAAGCTTTAAAGCTTCTAAAGCTTTTTTTGCACTAAAAAGATTTTTTAAACCACCCATTGGATTTAAAAAATCTGCTTTTAATTTAATAGGGGTTATTATAAAACCAAATTGAGCTACATTTGCTACAATAACCATAAAAACAACTAAAAAAAACAACGGTGATAAAGTATAAAGTATTGTAAATAACATAGTTATTGTCATATTATAAAATCCCTTAGGATCAATATTAGCACCTATAAAAGAAAAACTATATTTTAATATATGAGCTATAGACTCAAATAAAGGATCAGAAAAAAATATTAAATATACAGAACTAAGTGTTAAAACTACAGCACCTGAAACTTCAGCAGATTTGGGGACATTACCATCTTCTTTGGCATCATCTATCCTCTTACTCGTAGGTTCTTCTGTTTTTTCCTCTTCATCTGCACCATCAGCCACTTTTTATTCCTTAACTCAATTTTTGTGTAAAATATAATATAAAATTATCTATAAATATATTTAATCCTAGCATCATAAATATAAATATCAAAGTAAATTTAATTTGAAATGTAATTATAAAAGGTGAAAAAGATGGCATAGACTTTGTACCATATCCATAATATACATCTATAATAAAACTTATAAAAAATAACGGAAATGCAAATGTTAATGCAAATGCAAACATATTGTTTATCTCTTTTGTTACATAAGCTATTCCATCATAATCATATATATTAAAGTGACCCAAACTAATCATCCCAAAACTATTATACAGCATATAAATAGTTAATTCATACATATCAGATTCTAAATATATTACGAATACAATTAAATATAAAAATCTACTAATAACACCCTGCTGTGTTCCTGTTGTAGGATCAAACATATTTGCCATAGATAAACCTGTTGCATATCCTATTAAATCTCCTGCTATTTGAACAGCAGAAAATATAATTTGAACTAAAGCAGAAGCTAGAAGTCCTAATGTTAATTCACTTAAAAGTGCTAATACAAAAGTATCACTTGTTAAAATACTGTTACTATAATCAATTAATGGAAATAAAAAAATAGCCAAATAAAAAGATATTGCAGCTCTCATTTTTATAGTTACACTTTTATGCTTTAAAATTGGTATAAAAGCCATAAATGATATTACTCTTGCAAAAAGAAGCAAAAAAGCTAATATATTTTGTTGATCCAATAACGAAACTAATTGATTCATAAAGATATCTTTTTACATATAATTTGATTGTACATTAGGATCTACAATATCTACTAACTCCTCATCTGTTGAAACTTTACTACTTACTGTTTTATTGGAAGATTGAAAAGATTCAAAACCACTTTCTTGCTGATTGTTTTGACCACCATCTTGTTGCATACCAAAATCTAATGATATATTAGCATCTCCTCCTACATTGTTTGCCAATGCATTTTGTAAAGAGGATTTATTATCTGCAAATACATCCATAGTAGATCTATTTGACATGTTCATACTAACTTTTAAACTATTATCAGATTTATTTGATTTCATAACAACAGATATACTTCCTAAGCTATCCGGAGTTAAATTAATTCTAAATGCAGTAACTGGAGGCTTATAATCTTGATACATCTTTTTAGCAACATCACTCATAAGACTACTCATTCTTTGTTGTGCACCTATAATTTTATTTTTTAATATATTTGCTTCATTTGCAGGTACATTTATATTTATAACTTTTTCTTCTAGTAAAGATTCATTTTGTTTTATCTGTATATTTTTTGTATTATTTGTTGATATTTTTATATCTTCTTGTTTTATTTCTTGATCATTATTATATTTTTTTGCTTTTAAATCATCTTTTACTGTATTTTTATTTTTTATTTGAGTATTGGTTGTTTCAATATGAGTTTTATCTAATATAATATTTTGTGGCATTATCTCTTTTGTGCTAGTTGTAGATATTTTACTATCAAGAAACGATCGTGCGATATTACCTTTTTGTTCTTTTATCTCTTTTGTTTTTTTTGTCTCTTTTTTAATATTATCATCTAAAACCTGTTTTGCTTTTTGATAATCTTCTAAAGATCCCTTTCCATTAGAAGATGATACATCTATATTAGTAGGATTTAATTTTAATATATTTGCACCATCTTCAACTGAATCTAATGTTTTTTTACTCAAAATAGTATCTTTTACATCTTTTACTACTCTTGATGATGTAATAGTTTGATCATTTTTTTGTAAACTTAAAAATATATTTGCTTTTACCTCATCTGTTGTTGTATTAGCTTTTAATTTTACAGATATATTATCTTTTTTTGTATTGGTAACTTTCTCTTTTTCTATATCATTTTTTACCTGCTGTAAAAGAGTATCCATTAATGAACTATTTTTTTCTAAAGAGGCATTTAAATTGTCATCTTTAGTATCTAAATTATTATTTTTATTATCGACTTTTTTACTTTCTATTTTTGTATTATCTAATTTTACATCATCTATTGGTTTGCTTGAATTCTTTTTATCCTCTACTATTATAGAAACCAATTTTTTTGATACATTTTTAAAAATCTTCTCTTGATCAGATTTTGATAAATTTTCTATAGTTTTCTTAGCATCATTGTTATCAACTTCAAAAGATAACTCTTTTTTATTTTTTACTACTATATCTACAAGTCTTTTTGCTATATTATCTATATTGGTTATTAAAGTATTAGTTTTAGATGAAATAGAAACATTATCTTTTATAGTACCTATTGATATATTCTTTTTTATCTCTTTTGATTCTTTTGGTATCTCTTGTTTTATTACTTCTTTTTTTATCTCTTTTGATTCTTTTGGTATCTCTTGTTTTATTACTTCTTTTTTTATCTCTTTTGATTCTTTTGGTATCTCTTGTTTTAATTGATTGTTAAATTTTAATTTATCTAAATTTGTTGAGACAATCTTTTTTTGAGAATCTATTTTATCTTTAGAATTTAATTTTAAATCAGATTGTAAAGCTTTTTCTTTTTTATTATTATCAGATAGATTATCTTTTGTTTTTATTGTTATTTTTTTAATATCTTTTGTTATTTTTGCACTTTGAAGCATATTATCAAAAAGTGATAGTTGAGTTTTGGGACTATCTAATTTAGTAATATTTTTATCACTACTATTTACTTTGGAACCATCTTTTTTAGGATTTTTTTGTAATAAATTTAAAATATCACTATTCATTTAATCTCTTTTATCCTTTTAGTATTTCTAATGTTTTTGTATCAAGATCTTTTTGAGTTTTAAAAGCACTTACATTTGCTTCATACGATCTCATAGCTTCTATTAAATCTACCATCTCAATTACTGGATTTATATTTGGATACTCTACATATCCGTTTTTATTTGCATCTGGATGATTTGGTTCATATTTTAGAACTGTAGGATCTTTAGATGGAATTATATCTTTTACACCTACTCCCCTTAAAGAAAATGAATTCAACTCCTCTTCACTAGCATTGTTAATAGATGTAGATTGACCTTGCTTACCCAATAAAACCTCTTCAAATCTTACATTTTGCTTTTTGTATGGAGCAGTTATAAGATTTCCATTTTTATCAAAAGTATGTGTTGTTTGTGCATTTGCTATATTTGCACTTACTATATTTATTCTTTGGCGTTGTGCACTCATACCTGAAGTTGCTATATTATAACCATCAAAAAAACCCATAATTCACCCCTTTGTCTAAACTGGCATTGCCATTATTTGTTTATAAGCACCAAGAGCTTTATTTTTTACTTCAAGAGCTAACTTTAAGTCCATCTCTGCTTCTTGTATTGTTTGAACTGCTTCTTGAAGATTATCTACTTTTCCAGTAGCTATATCACCCATAGCAGTATATGCATCTTCTTGAGATTGATTTACCTCTTCTAAAGATTGATTTAAAATACTAGCAAAAGAATTTTGATCTTTTTTATCAAAAGACTCACTATTATTTATAGCTTTGATTAAAGAATCATCTTGATTTCCCACTAATGAATTTGTAATTTGACTTAATTTCATAATCTATTCCCCTTTTTAATTTGTTTTATGTTTAGCTTCTTTTAAAGCTACTTGTTTTATAGATAATTCATTTGCTAAAGTCTCTACACGACCTGCTGCTTTTTCAAACTCCATAGCATCATCTAACTTATCAAATGTAACAAAAGAGATAGTCAATGCAAACATAATATTTGCAATACCCTTAAATGCAATAGTAGCTATCATAACACTAAAAATTATTTCTAATGGAGTAAAAGAATTCATATTCAACACAAAAAACACAAGCATTGCAAAAAACACTGTAGCTACATAAGTATCAAAGATTTTACTTCGTACCATTTTTTTTGAAAATTCATGAATTATCATATTTTATACTACTCCATATACAATATTAAATTATCGACAACTAATTCTAACTCAATAGTTACACTATCTTGCTTAAACTGATCTGCAAACAACTTTCTTAAACGATTTGTTGTAGAGATAGTTTTAGACTCACTAACATTTCCTATATATTGTACCATAAATTTTCTATTAAGTTTATTTTTTTGTGCTAATTTTATAATAGAATTTATAATTGCTGCTCCTGTTTCATATTTTAATGTATAATTAAAACATATTAAAAGTTTATCTTTTTTAATACTAACCATCTTTATAAGAGCATATAAATCTGTTAATGCACTAGGATCTGTAGTGGTCACTGCTAAGATATTATCACTTAAAAATAGCAACTCTTGCACCTCTTGACTAATACCTGCTCCTGTATCTATAAGTAAAATATCATATCTATTTAAAGATATTATATCCTCAACTATACGGGTAAATATCATACTACTATTTTGCAAAGTATATTGATGACCACTTGCTCCTGCTACTAAACTTACATTTTTATACATAGTAGGAGATATTACTTCTTCTAAAGAACAACTGTTTTTTATATAGTCATATATAGTATTTAAAGGCTTTATATTAAATAATACTTGTAAATTTGCAAGACCTATATCAGCATCTAAAATAATAACATTTTTTCCATTTTTTGCTAAAAGATATGCTATATTTGCACTTAAAGTAGATTTACCAACTCCCCCTTTACCTGAGGTAATTGACAATACTTTAGTTTTTGATTTTTTATTTGATCTTCTTGTTAAAGATACAAGCTTATTTGCTTGAGTAGATATATTATTAAACACTTTATAAAAATCCTAGTTTATTTATACAGAACTTCTGTTCATAAAACAATCAACTATATAGTTACTATTTGCCTCCATAAGATCATCAGGAACATTCTGACCAACAGATAAATAACATATTGATTTTTTTGCTTTATGTGTAAAAGATATTAAACTTCCAAAACTTTTAGTTTCATCAAGTTTTGTAAATATTAGATTATTTATATGAAGTTTTGAATAATTTGCATATATCTCTTGCAGGTCACTTGTTTTTATATTTGCAGGTAAAACCAACATTTTTTCTATTGGTATTTCTGAAATATACTCTTGATATTGATTTATTGCTTCAATTTTATCTATATCATACTGGCTACCACCTGCAGTATCTATTAAAACATAATGACAATCTTTTAGTCTAAGTATAGCTTCACTTAACTCTTCTGGTTTTTTTACTACTTCAAGAGGAAGCCTCATAATATTTGTATAAGCTTTTAGTTGCTCCACGGCACCTACTCTAAATGAATCCAAAGTGATAATCCCAACTTTATAGTTATCTCCAAGCTTATATGCATATCTAGCTGCTAATTTTGCAATAGTCGTAGTTTTTCCAACACCTGTTGGACCTACAAACATCATAATCTTATTTTGATGCATACGAAGAGGAACTTCGTATTTTACAGATATTATTCGTCTTAAAATTAACTTAAAAAAATCTTTTATTTTAGATGGATTTTCTTTCATCACTACAGGTAGTTGTTCTATAGTTTTTTTCATAATACTATATGTCATCTCTGGATCAAATTCATTATCTTCAAATAAAGTATAAATATCTATAAACTCAGGAGGAATTGTAAGATCATAAAGATGACTTTTAGGTTCCCAAAGTGTTTTTTGAACTTGATAAATAGACTCTTGCATTTTTGCAATTTCAGATTTAAAATCATAAAATTTAGCTTCTATATTTTCTGCAGTAATATCTGTTTTATACTGCTTGATATTTTTATTTGATATAATCTTCTCTTTAGATTTATCATCTTTTTTTTGTAAATTTTGAATTTTTTGCTTTACATTTAAATCAGGATTACCCATAACTGCATCATATTCATCTTCTAATGCAACAATAATCTCATACATTTTTGTACCATCATTAGATGATATTTTTTTAGTAGATATTACTACTGCATCATCTCCACACTCTTTTTGGGCATTTTGTAGTGCAATTGTAGGGGTAGCTCCTAAAAAAGATAATTGTCTCATTGTTTACTTCCAACTTTATAAATTTTTTCTATTTCACCATTATTGTTTCTTATTTTTATATATTGATCTGTCTCTTTTACAATTTCACCATTTTTTTCTATCTCTAATAAACCAAAATTAAAAGTAACTTTATGTTCCACATCTTTATAAAGATCTTTTTTACATATTTTTCTACCTTTTGATATATAATGCTTTGCTCTGTAAATATTTGTTATTAAACTATCTGGATTTAGATATTCTTTACATTGATATTTTCGTACTAAAGCTTCTATTAAATAAATATCTGATCTTTTTATTATATGCTTCCATTGAATATTTTTTTTTGATACCATTACAATAGGTGTAGAAAACAACTCCACTACTATAAATAAAACTAAACTAATTTTAAACACTTATGCCATCACCTCAATAAGATTTCCACCATTTAATTTTGTTATTTCATCAATTATCTCTTTATACATCTCTTTTACAGGTAAAACAATAGAAGCTAACCTACCATTAAGATCATAAAGTTCTCTTAAATTTAATTCTAAGTTATTTATACTTTCTCTGTAAATAGTAATATCAACACCATCTTGAAACTCTTTTGCAAGCTGTTCATTTAAAAGTGATTTATATTTTGCTATCTCTTGCATATCTTTTTCTTTTAGGCTATTTCGTTCTAAAAGTTTTTCATGATTTGCTTTTTTTACATCTTCTATATCTGCTAAAATATAGTTTTTCATATCATTTGTAAGTTGATTTAATTTTTCTATTGTACTATTTATCATTTTCTCTTCTCATCTAAAAATTTATATAACATATCACTAATACCTAAAGTTCCAGCAGAAGTAGTAGAAAGTGCATCTGTATACATACCTTGTATTATTTTTGATCCTGTTGCTTTACCTGCTACATCTGTAGATTTCAAAGAAACTTCTAAAATTTGATTCATAAAAAAAGCTTCAAATTTATTACAAACATCTTTTAAAGCTTTATCATCTTTATTTTTCAAACTAGCTTCTGTTGTACCTTGTAATGCTGGTTGTTTTATTGTATTTATATCTACAAAATTATTACTTAACTCCATACTGGCTCCTTATTCCTCAATTCTATCAAAAAAATTTTCCTCTTTTGCCATTCTATCACTATTATCTGCTGTTGAAATAAATTTTAATTCTACTCGTCTATTCTCAAGAGGATTATCACTCTTTGGTCTATATGAAGCAAATGCAGCAACTTTTAAAGTTGCTGGATCTACTTGATTTTTAATAAGCTCTTTTACTACAGATATTGCCCTTAAAGCTGAAAGATCCCATGCATCTCTTGGTATTGTATCACTTTTTAGATAATTTGTAGCAGTGTATCCACTTATTTCTATATCAAAATCAACCGCCATAGTTCTTAAAACTGTAGCAATTTTTTTAATGAAAAGTTTCATAGAAGGATTTGTTATTTTATATTCACCCTCATCAAACACAAGTTCACTCGGGATATCTAATGTAAATTCATTGTTCCCTTTTTGTGTCATATCAACTTTTTTAAACTCTTGATCACTAGTTTCATTATATTGTTGAGTCATCTCTTGGATCATTTTTGCTACATCAGCTGCTTCACTATTTTGCCCCACATCATCACCACTACCTGCTTCACTATTATTTGCATGATATGCAGATAAAGACTCTTTAGAAGCTTCAGCCGTATCTATTGCACCTTCTAAAAAACCCATACTTCTTCTCATAATATCAAAGTACTCTTCTACTTTTTTCTTATCCATTGTAGCCATAGATAAAAGTAAGATAAAAAAACATAAAAGAAGTGACATAAGATCACCAAATTGTACTAGCCAACCTGGTAAACATTTAGGACATTCAGGACACTTATCTTTTGCCATAATATCTCTTTTACTCTTGTTCAGCTGGCAGTATTGCTCCCAGCTTCATTTTAATATTACCTATAGACTCTTCACTTGCAATCATATGAGAACCTTGTATAATAATCTGACAAGCTACCATCTCTTTTGCATGCTTTTGTTCTAGTTTAGACTCAAATATACCTGCAAATCCAGTACCAATTAATGCTCCATAAAGTGTAGTTAAAAGTGCCACCGCCATAGCAGGACCAACAGCAGATGGATCAGATAAGTTTGCAAGCATAGCAACAAGCCCAACCAAAGTTCCTATCATACCCATAGCCCCAGCACTACCACCAATAGCTCCAAATATAGCTATTTGAGTTTTATGTCTAGTCTCCATATGTTCTAATTTTATCTCCAAAAGATTTTCAAGAACATCTGGTTTTGTATTATCAACAAGAAGATTAAATGCCTCTTTAAAAAAAGGATTACTCTCTTGTTGTATTTTTGACTCTACTGACATAACTCCATTTTTTTTGATATCTGTAGCATATATAATAATTTTTTCAATAAGCTCAGGTATAGATTCTACAGGCACTGGATTCATAGCAATACCTACAGATTTACCAAAATTTTTAAGATGTTCCCCTTCAAACTGAGCCATAGTAACCATAGTAGTTCCACCAAAAACAATAATAACAGAAGGTATATCTACATAAGCACCAAATCCAGCACCACCTAATATAATAGCTAATGCTACAAGTCCCCAAACTCCTGCCAATCCACCTGCGGTTGTTTTATCCATCTGTACTCTCTTTTATCTTAATCTAACTTTGGCTCG
>JAMOPZ010000301.1 GCA_027064245.1 Campylobacterales bacterium | reverse complement strand
CTCAAATGGACAAACTTTATCTCGTGATGCAAAACAATATCAAGCTCATTTTAAATTTGCAAAAGAGAATGATTTTACAATTGAGTTAGATGGTATTATAAATAAGACAGATATTTTTAAAGGCTTTGGCGTTGCTCCAACTGGAGATGAATCAAAAAGAGCTTATGGTTATCTAAGTGCTATAAAATATTTTCCAAATGATTTAGAATTATCTATGAGTATATCACAAGAGACTAAAAGAGCAGACAATACTGATGCCATAAATATAGCAAACTCTATAAATAATAAAATCTATATGAATGTTTATTCAAACACTTATAAAACAGCACTTAAGAAAAAAGTAGTTAATGGAAAAAATGATTTTTTAATGGGTATAGAATTTCAAAAGAAAATAGTTGATGTTCATGATTATGAAGGTATAACACATCCGGCTAATAAAGGTACTGATGAACTAGATATTTATATGATATTTATAGAAGAGATGTATAACATAAATGAAAATCATTTAATAAGTCTTAGTGCTAAACTAGACAGATATGAAAGCAACTATTCAGAAGATTCAAATGAGTATGCACTAAGACTTGGATATACCGGTATTTTAAATAATAATTTCAGCACAAAACTATTTGCTACTAGAAGGTATGTATATCCAACAACATTGCAAACTTCGTTTACCCCAGCACCATACTATGCAAATCCAGATTTAGAAGCGAGTGAGATAGATATGCTTTCTGGTGAAATTGAATACAATAATGATAAAAGTCGTTTAGTTTTTGGTTTTGCATATAAAGAGCTTGATAAAGCTTTAGTTATGGGCAAAATAGGTGGTAATATGATGTATGTAAATAGTGATACTACAAATTATATACATAGATACTATCTCAGAGGTGAATATAAATTTGACTATGATAATAAAGTTATTTTAGAAGGGTTCAAACTTTTTAAAGATGGCTACTATTCACCCGGTTCTGGTGGTTTAATTCAAATATTTAATACATTTAAAAAGTTTGATATATATAATGAGTTAGTTTATAGAGAAGATTATAGTCTCAATTATGGAGCTGGTGAAGTTAAAATGGATGCTGGGTATGATTATACACTTGCTATATCATACAATGTAAGCAAAAAACTAAAAATAAAAGCTAAAGGTGAAAACTTACTAGATAAAGCTAGTGAAACATTGATAGATACTACAGGTAATGTAAAAGTGCCAGCTATACAAAGAAGAGCTATATTAACAATGGAGTACACTTTTTAGATGAAACTTTTACTCACATACTTTTTATCAGTACTAATTTTATTTGCGACAGAATCATCTCCAGAGCATAATAAAGTAGTGATTCTTGAAAAAGTTCTTAGTGAACTTTCAATAAAACAAGAGATAAAAATATGGTCTGACAATAAAGAAATCTTAGCTGAACTAAAAAATCATAACAACTATAAAACTGTACAAAGCTGTGAAAATGCTACTATAATTATTTTGGAAAATAAAGATAAATTAATAAAAGCATGTTCTAACAAACATATATTTGTACTAAATTATCAACTACTCTCAGATATTCCCCAAAGCTTTGGTGCTCTTTTCTGGAAAAAAGGACGACCAAACATTGTCATAATAGAGCCAAGGATAAAAGCTCAATCTATAAAAGCGAACAGTAGTTTAAATACATACTTAGAGGAAAAAGTGTGGTAAAGAAAAAAGAGATATTTTTATTTTTTCTACTAATTCTACTTGGTGGATTTTTTATATATATTTATGGTTTTATTAAAGATATTAAAGAAGATATATATACAAAGATAGAATCAAATAAGATTGAAGAGTTATCTTATTTATTTAAAAATATACAAAATGATCTTTTATTTAA
>JAMOPZ010000300.1 GCA_027064245.1 Campylobacterales bacterium | reverse complement strand
CATAGATTGCGTTAATTTACTGTCGGAAATTAAAGATTAGAATATTCCCTTATTTGTTGTGCTTTAATAGACATTATTAAATTAGAATAGATTTATTTCTTTTTCTACTCTTATCATAATTTATTCTTTTCTTAAAATCAAAACTATTTGTCTTTTAGCCGCAAATACCTCTCAATGATTTCAATGATTTATATAAGCCATTTTTCTTTCCAGCTTCATATATACTAAATTCCGTATTAAATACATCATTGTATTTAATTCTTTTTTCTTTTATTTTTTTATTATAATTCTTTAGTATTTCAGCTTCTATTTTAAGTTTTTCTTTTTCTTTTTTATACATTACTAAATCATATATTTTTCCACCATTTGCTTTATACACTCGTAGCCTTGACATCTTGTCCACTCCAAGAATCGACCAACCTAAGGGTCTACTACTTAAACGATCTGATAATATATGACTTATATGCCCTTCTGCACTACAGCCTATTTTTGCATCTGAATCTTTATTTACTATTATTATCCCATCCCATTGATTCATTATATAATCTCTACTTCGCAGGACAGCTTTTCGTTTTGTTTTTATATCTGTTACTGCTAATATATCTTCAAATATTCGTTTGCAATCTTTTTTATCTTCAAAACTGAAGCTATCATAAATAGCCTCTCTAGATGTTTCTACAGTATCTTCTAAGTGGCTTGTTGCCTGATTTATGTACTTATTCAAATGAAATTTATCTAGTATAAAATGAGATTTAGCTCCTAGTATATCCAGTCCTTTTTTTATCCATGATGCACCATCTCCTGATATATATATCTTTTCTAAATAATCTGCATCATACTTACTATCAATATACTCTGAAACTTCATCCCAAAGCGTCTCTGAATTTGAATAAACTCCTCCAAAATAATGTTTACCATATAATTCATTACGTTTACTCGAAGGCGAAACTTTTCTTATGCCTTCATAAACATATACAAGTCTTGGCATTATTGTATTGTTCTTTCGGCCGTACTCATCTTTTTTTAAATCACCTTTTTTGTTTTTAAACTGCAGTGATACATGATCTTCGTCTGCATCTATATACAAAACTCTTACTTTCTTTTTACTTTCTCTTTCTTTTAACTTTATTGGTATTTCTACTTCATGTATTTGTTTCATTACTGATTGTTTACTAACTTTATCATCCGTATATGTGGCCAAGTTACCACTAGCTCTATAACTCGTATCTATTGCGTTTTCTATAACATTACAAACAACATCATTGCTAATCCTCATATGAGGTTTAATACCAACTAAATGATCCGCTAAATATTTTCTTTCTCCAGTTTCTTTTGACTTAAAATATGTTCTTTTATATTTAATTTCGCCACAAGTTGCCATAAATGAATTTAAGTCGTCATTTCTATCAATCAACCATTTTCCTTTTCTTTTACTACTTTTTCTTAACTCATCATCAAGTGACTCAATCGTTTCTGATATAATGCTGCATTGTAGTTCTTGCAATGGTTTTTGTAGTCCTATAACTAAATTTGATATATCATTATTTTCACCATTTATAAAATCCTTAATAATTTTTTCTATATTTTTTACCCCTAACTCCATAAAATGCTGTATACTATTGTACATAAGAAAAGCCCCCCTTGTATTATAATTTTGTTTTAAGCGATTAAATCATAACACATAAGGAGCTTTTCTTTATTTTATTTTTTCCTACAATAACTTTACGCTAACTTAATTTTAATCTTATGGAAGTTAAAATACCTGATGATGACATGGTTTATACACTAAAAAAATTATGAAGGAATTAGATTTCAAGAAACTATGTAAGTAAGTATAGCCTAAAAAGATGCAAAATATTTAACCCAA
>JAMOPZ010000299.1 GCA_027064245.1 Campylobacterales bacterium | reverse complement strand
AATTTTTAATTTAATGCTCAAATGCCTTATAGTAAGGGCTATGCAGAGTTTTTGTTAAAATATTAAAAAAAATGTCCGTTTAAGAGCTAATCTTGATACTCTTTTTACATACAAAGATCATAAAGATTTCACTATCCCAACTACAACAAATAATTTAGATGGAGGTACATTTTCACCTATGAAAAAGGTGATAAATGTACATACTGGAATTAGTAAAGAATTGAGGTTTAAACTAGTAGATGAATATTTAAGTAATTATAAGAGAAAGTAATTATACAGCCTGAAAAAAACTATATTAAATCAAAAATAGCACTGTCATATCTGCAATTATAAACATAATCGCATATACAAAAAAACCAAAATTAGCCTTTTTTGGAGTAGATGCCGAAGCTGGTAATCCACACTCAAAATGTTCATTTTTAATTTTATTTGGTAAATAAGGAGCAAGAGCTATACCTAAAAAGTATAGTAAAAAAACTGCAACACTTACCCAAAATGCAAATAAAAAAAATGTCTCTATCATATTGTATTCCTTATATTAATTTTAATTCAAAATAGCTTAAAAATGAAGTTGCTTGTGGTAAAGAAACTTTAGTACCTTTTAGATTATTTTGAGTTGGGTCTATCATATAATTTATAGCTTTTGATAGATCTGTATTTTTTAAATTTGTATCACCAAATATACACCCTTTTAAATCACTCTCTTTAAAATCTGCTTTTTCTAAATTTGTCTTACCAAAATCAATATCATGAGCTTTACAATTTATTATTTTAGCATGTCGTAAATCAAGATTATAAAATGATGACATACTTATATCTGTATTTTTAAAATTAATATCAAAAGGCTCACTAGAACTTGTCCAATTTATCCCTATAGCTTTAGTATCTATAAATTGTATATCATTAAATACTGAAGCTTTTATATTTAACAAAGACAAATCACAATTTTCAAAGATACATTGCGTAAATTCACAATATGCAAAAGTAGATTTGTTAAAAGAACAACTTTTAAAAGTACAATTATCAAACTCTATTGAAGATATTTGCTGTTCGTTTAAATTGATATTTTCAATTATTTCATCATAATATTCATCTTTTTTAAAACTATTTAGTATCATTTTTATCCTTCATTAATTTTTATCTTTTTATTCTAAGAATATAGTTTTTCTAAAGGCTTATAAATCATAATTGGCACTATAAAAAGTGAAACCAAATAAGCTATTAAAGTCCCACCTATAAGTGCAACACCAAGTCCACCAAATACTGGATCAAGAGTTAATAATGCACTTGCAAATACTATTGCTAATACTGTTAAAAGTATTGGTTTGGCTCTTGTATTAGTAGAGATTGCTATTGCTCTATCAACATCAAGTCCATTTTGCTCAATAAGTTGCTTTGTAAAATCTATAATTAAAAGTGAATTTCTTGAATTTATACCAATAAGAGCAATAAAACCAATTAGTGAAGTTCCTGTCATATAAAATGGAGTAGCACTTAAGATATCCCAAATCCAATGCATATATATCACTCCCACAATTGAGATAAAACTAGCTAATACTACAGCCGTAGCTAAAGAGAAGTTTTTATAATAAATAACCATCATAAAAAATATTAAAATTATTGCCATTGCTAGTGCTTTACTTAAATCTGTAATAGTATCCCAAGATGTTTTTTGCTCCCCATCCCAATGTAGATGAAAAATTTCTTTGCTTTTTTTATCTATCAAATCTAAATCAAGTAAACCAACTTTTTTAATCTCATAATCTTTAGATAAATCTTCTATAATCAAATCTCGTATATCAAGCAGTGCATAAATTTGGCTAATTCCATCAGTTTCAGCAATAACTTCAATCGTAGGGTAAAGATTTTTT
>JAMOPZ010000298.1 GCA_027064245.1 Campylobacterales bacterium | reverse complement strand
ATCTTCACCATCTCTTATATAAGTTCTTAAACCAACTTTTAACCAAACATCATGTTCTTTTATCTTCTGTATAAGGTCTAAGTTCTCTTTTGCTGTTGGTAAATCTAGTGCAACACATAGTTCCATAATATCTCTTTATTATAAATTTTATAACAAAATTATATCATCTTGAACTTATGAAGAAATTTTAGGTAAAATAGTATAAATATTTATGATATAAGTTTCACACTATTTTCAATAGGTACTTCAAATTCTACTGCATACATTTTAATATCTCCTTTTATAATTTTCTTTATTAATTATACTATCAAATAAAAATACTTTTAGTAAATATTTGTCTATAATTACCTATTTGTACATCCTAATAAGTTGTATAAAATATTTTCTATCTCAAATATCTGCTCTTGTGAAAGTTTCAAAAGAACTCCTTTATCGTATAAAATCCGAGAAGCATCTATCATTTTTATAGCATTGCATAACACTACACTCTCTTTTTCTAACTTATCAGTAGCAGGTAAATAATATGTAAAATCATTTTTTCTTATCTGAGAACTAAGAGGGAGAACTACTACATCTTTATATTGTGTTTCGTTTAGCATTCTATTTAAAAAGTTATTTTGAAATACTAAAACAGGTCTTATTTTCCCAATATCTGCACTTGTTTTATTGCCTAAGTTTGCAAGATATATTTCACCTTTTTTAATACTCATCATCAAGCCCATCTAACAAAGTATCATCTACTTTTGAAGAGTTTACCATATTTGCATTTCTCTTTTTAAATTTTTGATACTCAATCTCTTCGATAGCATCTTGTATCATATTGCGATACTCAAAGGGGATGAAATAACCCTTGATAGTTTTTGTTTTTTTATTGACTATTTGAGCTACATCATCCAAGCTGTCTATGATAGATGGTTTTTTATGAATTTCTGCTATACCTATTTGTAACATATCATTATCCTATATTTATATTGGTATAATGATATTATACCAATAGTTTTTGATATTTTTTTCATCAATTATTAAGTCATTCATAACTTCAACCTCCCAATCATCTCAAAACTAGCAGATGTGATTTTTACTTTTTTGTAAGTATTGTAATGAATCTAAGACTATATCTACACTATCTTGATTACTAAACCATGGTATACAATTCAATACTATACAAGTTATAAAATGTGGATGAGATGGTTCGTATATTTTGCATCTACTTCTGCCAATTTAGTGCCTTTTTTAGTTTAGTATATGCATCGTATTCCCACAAAATTGTGGGAGGAAAAATCTATATATTTAATTTTTGTATGTTATATATCTTTATTTTAATGTCAAAAAATTATAAAAATGTAAAAAATGTTCTTCTGTATAAAATATATTTTGTTCTTCATTTAACAATCTAATTGGAATTTTATACATATCCATTTCTATAAAATCATAACATTCAGGAATTTTATCCTCTTCTACAATAGTATTAGTTTTCTCAATAAAATCATTAAATGTAACAGAAGCTAAATTGATTTTATTTAGCTTAGATAAAAATTCAGCTTTAAAATCACCATATTTTATTCCTGAATGACATTTTGCACATAAACATAAAGAACTTCCAGCATCAATTATATTAGTTTTTTGTTTACTGATTTTTTCACTTAACCAATCAAAAACTAAAAAGTATTTCCCTTTATTGTTTTTTTGGTCAAAGGTAAAACAACATATTTGACAATACCCTTTGTATTGATTTTTTAAAAATTCTTTTGTATACTACCCCAAAAAGTCAAGACAGCTTTTCAGAAATTCTTATTCCCTTTCAATATCGTTACCTTATGAAACTTTTACATCAAGTTTAACATAATTTTCATCATTAATTTGTAAACTATCAAAGT
>JAMOPZ010000297.1 GCA_027064245.1 Campylobacterales bacterium | reverse complement strand
AACTCAATACACAAACGGAAAGATTACTGAGTATGGTCCAGTTTGTAATATTTGTGCTAAATATTATACTCAATACAAAAAATGCTCCGTTTGTAAGCAAAACGATAAACCAACATCCAATCGCACTTTAATTGATGGCTCACAAAAATTACTATGCCAAAAATGCTACAGTAAGACACTTCCAGTATGCCATAGCTGTGGCTACAGAAGGATACCCTTTTCATTTCAATTAGATCAAAAGCCACTGTGCAAGATTTGCTCTATTGAAGTTACTAGAAAGTGCAAGGAGTGTGGAGATAAATTTCCTGCTGGCTTTGGACATATATGCTCAGATTGTCATTATAAGAATGCTCTTGTTAAAAAAGCTACATTTATAGCAAAAGTAATGTCAAAGTACACAGCTCAACATTTTATTGACTTTTCAAATTGGTTAAAATTGCGAAGAGGTATATTATTCACATCAACACACATCCAAAATTATCAAAAGTATTTTTTTCAAATTGATGAACTAAGTGTTCAATTGGATAGATTACCTAATTATGAAGAGTTACTCGCAACTTTTCCTCATGCTACACAAGGTAAGAATCTATTAATCCATCTTTATTTTGAGAGTGTTGGTGTACTTAAAATCAATGAAGCCATCAAAGATAAATATGCAAATTTAAACCTTATTCAGAAATACCTCAATACTTTTAAAAAAGATGATTACAGGTCCAGTCTTTTGCAAAGTTATTATGAAAAACTTTTACAAAAATTCAAAGCGAAAAGAATTACATTTCGCTCTATACGATTAGCTTTAACTCCAGCGGTAAAATTTCTTCAATATTGCTATAACTTTAAAAATCAAACTCCAAATATGTACATCTTGGAAGGTTATTTGTGGATATATCCAGGTCAGAGAAGTTCATTAACAGAGTTTACTAACTTTTTATCGAAACAGTTTTCATACGAACTTAAAATTAGTACGATTCCACAAGCAAAATTGGAAAAAGCACATGAGAGCCAAGAACTACTGCAACAGCGACTTATAAAGATACTGCGGAACCCTCAATATCAAGAGGAGCATCCGCAATATTTTTTTAAAACACTTATAGGATATTTGCATAATATCCATGTTCCGGATAATGTATATATTGATTTAAACAATATGAAAAAGGACACTATAGGTGACTATTATATCAGGATGTGTAAAGAGATATTTTATATCCCATTCGCAATAAACACTTCTATATATCAAGATTATATTTTGAAAGTAAAAACTGATTTATATCATCTTTAGAGCAAGTATCTAGTAAAAACTTCTCTTCTTCTTTTGATAGAGTGCAAATACCAAAATCTTTAACATAGTTTTTGGCTAAGGCATAATATTTTGACGAATATGGTTTACTTGTATGCTCTATGTAATACCAAAACACTTTTGATTTTAATATTTTTTCTAAAATTCTTAGCTCTCGTTCAGATTTCCCGTAAACTGCATATCCTGCATAAAATAATAGATTTTCTTGTTCGCTATACACAAAGTATGGTTTATTCGACATATATGGAAAAAGGAGCTTTATTCCATAATCATTAATTGATTGGCTTCTACCAAATTCAAACCACTTATATTTTTTATCTTTACCTTTGTCTCGTCCCTCTAAGAGTGCTTTATACGCCGATAGATAATTATAAGCATTTGGATATTCATCTTTAAATTTCATCTCCTCTAAAACAATCGCTACATTATTTTTTATTATATATGGGAAAATTATTTTTTCCGTTAAAGATAAAAGTTCATCTTCTCTCTTTAGTTTATTGGGCTTTATGATATCACGGCATATCTGTTTCTCAATTTTATATTCTTTATTATTGTATTCCATAAAATAATATAGTTTATCCTCTCTCTTAGGCATGAAAATAAATAAATTATTCTGCAATGTAGCCAACCCATTTTTAATTAAAAATTTATCCCCAAGTGGAGTACCTGTCTTTTCAATAATATGTATATTTTTTAATATTTGTTTTTCTGCGAGTAACCATCCTTTATGATTATTTAGCATACTATACTTTATATCAGAAAAGTTGATATTTTTGTGTGAGCTTAAAGCGGTAGGAAGCAACTTAGCATAATAAACACTATCTCTATTGGTCTTCTGTAAAAAAGTAATACATGTATAAGTCATCTTTCCTTCAAACACCTTAGCATGTCCAAAATCTATAATATCAACGGCTTTCCCTTCAAAAAAACTTCTTAGTGCTCTCGCATTAACACTTTTTTTAAAAGTATTAGCGGTGATATATCCCAAGCTACCTTTGTCTTTTAAAAACTCATATCCTATTTCAAAAAATGGTATATATAAATCTGCATTTCCCGAACTAGCTGTTTGCCAATTTTTCATTAATTTTTTAGTTTTAATATCTAAATTCTTAGTCCTCACATATGGAGGATTGCCGATAACGATATCAAATCCATTAAAATTTTTAACTTTTTTGTGCCAATCAAAATCGAGGCTATTGTTACAAAATAAATTGAATTCAAATGTCTTTTTATCTTCACCCTCGACTATCGCAAAAAGTGTCAAAAGTATCTTTGTTCTTTCTAGTGCATAATCTGAAATATCAAGTCCAAAGATATTATTCTTATAAAGTTCATATAATGATTTATTTGTCTTTTCCTTTAAATACTTGGACGCACTATAGAGAAATGCTCCACTACCACATGCGATATCTGCAATAATGAGTGCCGAACTATCTTTTCTTTGTTGAACTATTGTATTATTGACAATATACTCTCTGATATACTTTGGAGTGTATATCGCACCATTTACTATAATATCTCCTGTCGGAATTGTAATCTCAAATAGGTTTATTACATCCTCAAAATTAAATTCCGAAGAATGCTCTTGTAGTAATTTTATAAACTTCTCAATCTCACGATAATCATTGCCACTTAACAAAGTGCGGATATGCTTGTTGTTCTTAACTTCAATATCATTATACTTTAAGTATGCTGCGACAATTAATTTGTTTACTATGTGTAAATCATTAGAAAAATTCTTTATATAATCTTTTACTTGTTTATTCATAGGATTGCATCCAATATATCGATTCTATCTATATTTCGTCCTTGTCTCAAAAAGTAATCTTGTTGAGCTGTTGTTAGTCTATAGGCTTTTACTGTCAGTAGATCTATCCTCTCCCATAATTTTTTCAGATCCCGCTTAACCCTCTTTTGTTGGTGAGGAAGCATATATTGGTACCCATCTTGTTTTGTCTCAATTTCCATTCCAGTTTTAGCCAAATCACGAACAATCTTTTTGTTATTTCCAAAGATGCTCACGGGGAAAAGTACTGGTTCAATGTATTGTTTATTTAATTTAAAATATCCGTTTTGCTGCTTATTTGCTATTGAACGAGCAAGAACAGAAAAAACTGTTGAATTAAATATAGCTGCAACTGCATATAAATTATCGTTTGTTTTTTCTGGTATATCTGCATAATTTACATTTGAATTGTCACAATAGTAATAATCACTTGTCGTAACACTTGCATATACATCATTCGCGGTCATTGGAATCAATATTTTAGAATAATTTTCGCCTAAATGGCTTTCTCTGGTATACAAGTGCCATCTTTGTGAATTTTTATCTACTTGTTTAATATTTCTTTTTATCTCTGCTTTATGTTTTTTCAAATATTTTCCGGCTAATGGAAATCTCTTACAAAAATCATCAAATAAAATTGCTTCTTTCTCTCCATCTATAATATCATAAGGGAAGATAGCATATGTATCATATACATCTTTTCTAAAAGAATAAAATCTTTCATTTGGTACTAATGAACGGCATGCACCAATCTCTAGCTCAACATTCTCATCAAGTCCACTCTTTCCTCTTATGGTGCCTTTCTTATTGTCAATTTCTAAGACCTTAATGTGGTAAGCTTTTGTCCATAACACTTGAATGCCTACCCGTATTTTTGCATAATCTCCAAAGGGTTCATTATTCTTCTTTAGATTATCCATCATCGCTAATAATTCCGGCGATTCAAATATCCATGGTCCACTACCAAGACTTGAAGAGCTTATAGCATCAAATCCATCTTCCTGTTCTCTTGAAGAGGGGATATCCCTAAGTGTTGCAGGCAAGCTGTAGATATCATCATCAATTGTTTTATAATAAATAGCTTCAGCTTCTTGTTTATCGAAGACCATTGACGAGATATAAGTAATCCTATCTTTAAAAATGTTAGTTGCATTAAATGTAATCACTTCAGAAAGTACTTTGTTCTGTATGGTAAAATCGCGTATTCCCTCACCATATTCACTCTTAAAAAATCTATTTTGTACGACGACACCCATTCTCCCATTTGAATTTAACAAAGAAAGACCTCTCTCTATAAAAGGGATTAGTAAATCAATTTTCCCTTTTTTTGCAGATTGATAAGTTTCTTTTAAATATTGGTGCATAATTGGCATATCTTTTGTCATATGTTTTGCCTCAACATATGGTGGGTTTCCGATTATATAATCAAATCCACTTTTTTTATCAAAGATATCTTCAAATCCATCTTCGCCCCAGTCAAAACATTTTAATAAACTGTATTGCTGCATATTTTTTTTATTTTTTATTTTTGGGTATCTCTTGAATATATCATTTGAGACAAGAGTATTTCCATATTCTATATTTTCACCTATCTTATTTAAAATCTGATAACCATATACACCTAGGCTTTTATAATCCTCATGTTCATGTAAATCATCTATTACTTTTAAGGCTAATGACATTCTTGCGACTTCGACAGCTTCTACATCTATATCGATCCCATGTATACAACTAGAGATTAATTTTCTCTTACCAAGAATTGTTAATGCAATTTTATCTTTATCAAGATGAAAATAGTCTTGAAAATCACTATCTTCACTTACCATATATTTTTCTAATAAAATCGATTGTAGATAATCAAATATTTCAACAATAAAAGCTCCGCTACCGCATGCAAAATCTAAAATTTTTATTTCAAAGATTTCTTTAATACTATATTCTAGTAACTTAGATCTTACTATTGTCCTCTTTATCAAATCCTCTACTAAATATTGAGGGGTACTAACAACACCATTTGTTTTTGAGTATTCTTGTTTAATCTTTTCAATAAGTTTGCCGTCGTCAAATTCTAACCTCTTTGCCAAAAAGATTTCGTATATATTGCTAAACAAGGTTGTGGGTATAACATCAAACTTATATGGCGATGGATAATAAAATAGTTGTAATAGTTCATCAAATATCTCATCAGGAATAATAATTTTATCTAAGCGAGAGTCCCTATCAAACAGGGGTCCATCATAATGTTCGAAAAAATCATTGTAAGATGAATGCCTAAAAGTTTTCCAAAAGCCTTTCTCTTTAAAATCTAATAAAAGACCATCCTTCTCAATATCTCTGGCTTCACACACTCGTATAAAAATTATTCTGTTTATAATCATCTGTACTAAATATGAGAGTAGTTCTATATTGTCATTAATCATTTTATTATTATTGAGTAAAATTGCATTACCCAGAGACAATCTAAAACTTGATAAATTTTCGGCAAATGCTATATCAGTTGAAATTTTAGGTATTTTTTGCCTCATATCTGAATTATCAGAGTATAGTTTATTCAAAAGACCAGAATCTATATTGCCTTTGAATAGATGTTTATCTAGTATCTCAAATTTTTCTATATACTCATCTATTTTTAAATATATTCTTCCAAAATTTGCTTCTTGAATTATATCCGGCTTATACGTCGTATCATATATAGCAAATTCATCAAAGTTCGTTATAAATGCACATGGTGCAGAAATGGACCATCCATAAGATTTTATTTGAAAAGCAGATTTTTTAGATTGAGAAATGTCAACATCAATATTTTTGGTATCCAGGAATGTTATTACTTTCCCATCCGCTAATAACTTGTAGTCTGGTCTATTAGAGGTTGAGTTTATCTCTTTTAATTTTTCTTTTTCTTTTTTTGACAATTGCTTTTCTTGAATAATTGATGATGTATCTTTTGTATCCCATCCAAATATTGCTAAAAAATCATGAGTCCATGAGCGTATAGTTTGTTCGCTAATATCTTTATCGTGAGAGCTATCTCTAAACTTTTTATATTGATTTATGAGATTTTCTAATACTAATTTTCTATTATTCATTTGACTATAAACCTTATGAAAGAAGCTAAAATTCTAATGCTCAAATATTTGCTAATATTAAAGATGAAAGATAATCATCAAGCTCTATATCATTTTCTAGACACTTATTGTTTGCAATTTTCAATGCTTTAGAAGAAATATTACATGATAAAGTAGAATCTTGATTACTCTCATTAATTTGCTTTTTTTGTTTTTCCATTTTAAGTTCTAAAAATAATTTAAAAGCAATTTCTGCTTTCTTTGGAACTTCATTATTCTTAGACCAATTATTTGATATACTGGATTTACTATATCCAAGAAAACGTGCTGTTTCATGTAAATCTAGTTCGTTGTTTTGAACCCAATTAATAAACTCACTGTATGTCACATATTTTCCTTAAAACTTTTCCTCTAAAATAATACAATAAATAAAAATAATTTTCAATAATTTACTTGATTAATTCAATAATATATTAAAATTATAGCTAAAGTATCAATAATTAATTACTTATTCTTACTAAAACATTGATAATAAACTAAAATTATGCTAAAATATATATTATGAAGAAAAAAACGCAACCAACTTTTTATCGACAAAAACTTTTACTAGCGCTGCTTCATGCTTTTGGTGGAAAGTTATCAAGGCTTTTGCCTGTTAGTTTTGAGAGCTTGGTCATCTCTATTTTTTCAAATGAACTTATTGTGAAATTTATGTACATATCTTGTAGTTTCTGCATATACTTTTTAAGCATATTTAATGCCTAATATTTTTGCTGTGTCACTTTTTGTAAATTTGAAAATTTAATTTATCGTAACATCAGTAAGTGATTATAAAAAGCTTGTAGAGTTTTTGTTTTATTTAAAGTTGAGGGACACTCAATCATTAGTTTTTTCAAAAATATCATTGCGAAGAATAAAGATACCACCACCAATAGATAGAACGGCTGAACCCCTGCTATTGCAGATCTAAAAATATTTCATAATCTTAGTCAGCCAACATGAAAGCTGATTAAGATTATATCTTCATACACCTAATTAGCTATGCTCTAGCCTTGTGCCACTCAATTAGCTTATTAATCTTTTTAAAAGTTTCTGTTGTCTCTGATACTTTCGACAAAAGACATTTATAGAATTCAAGCCAAGAAACTTTTTCTTTACCTGTTGGCTTTAATTTTTTACAACATCCACACATTGATTTAGCCATCCATGACTCTTTAGTGATCCCATCAAAATGCTTATCAAACTTATTTTGTAGCTCATTATAGATACCATCTTGTCCACAACTAACCCATTTACCATCACCTTTACCACTACCATTAGTATCATTGTAATCTATTTGGTCTGTTATATCCGTAATTTTCTTCACATTAGAACAATCCATCATTATCCCTTTATACTTTTAGGGTCATTACCATAAGAGTTCTTCTCACGAATACGACCATTTTCACCATGAAGTGTAAATTCAGCACCTAATTTCTTTGCTAAACCTATTCCATGTTCTCTACACTCAGCTTGTGTAGTGCACACCTTACTAGCTCTTTGATTGCCAGCTACTTTTGTTTGCCATCCATCTGGATGTTTCGATACAGATACTCTGCTCATAATGTAACACCTTTAATGCTAGGCTTGAATTTTAATGCTACAAATTGAAACAACTAGTAGAAAAGTCACTATAACTATGTATAATTTAATTATACTTTAATATTAATGTAACTATTATACACATGTATAAAAAGTAATCATTATTGCCTAACATAAGTTTTTATCTGCTTTATATCAGTTCCTACACAAATATAAAACATTGCAAGAGTTATAACATTATTCCACTTAATATCATGTTTATTTAGTCAAATATCTTCTTTTCTTTTATAATATCAAATACATTCTCAAAACGCTGTTTCATCAAACCCCACTTATGTTTCATCCTTACCGCTTTTTTTATAGGAAATTGAAGTATATTTTTACCTACAAAATGTCCTTTATTTGAAGCTATTACATCTTTAATATCTTCCAAAACATCGAAATCAAGATCTATAGGAAGTTGAAAAATAACACCAAAAAATGAGTCACTCTTTACTTTTCTAACAATCTCTAAAAGATAAATAGGTTTTACTCCTTCAATGGTTATTTTTACAATCAACAATTTTCTATATCCTGATTTAGCTTTTTTAATTCCTGAACTTCGTACATATCCAGAAGCCCAATATTTGTTGTCGTTCATGTTGATATGTCTAGCACAAAAACTAGTATATACCAATTCATCATGTTCATGTGCATTGTCATCTATATACTTTAAATCTTGAATCCTTGGTATTGAGCCTTCGGTTAGCTCTAATAAAGCACTTATTATCTCTTCTGAATGTGATATTATCTCTGGATTTTTCTCAACTATGTACTTTGTTCTTGCCGTTTTCTTTGAGCCTGCATCTCCTTTCAGTTTACCTGATGAAGCATCCTCAACTTCAATATTCTCTTGATTGTAAGAATTTGAACCATTTATTATATTTTCTATCTCCTCTTCTATCTCTAAGTTTATATCGGAATTATCTGGGGAGACCTCTGACACAATATATTTCATGCCAACAGTAGCATTTGGATTCTTTTTATGAGAAACTTTTGTTTCTTTATCAATAATTGCATTATTTAGTGGTACTCCATTTTCCATTGGACCTGTTCTAGTTACATGATTTACATCATTAGGTACGAGAGCGCTCTTCTTTCGTATCAGTTTTATAGGTATCTCATTTGGCACTTTTGGTTCATAGATTCTTTGGATATAAAAAACTTTTTCATTTAGCCAAATACCACTTGCCTTAAAAGATATTTTACTTGGATGATAAGGAAGTGCTACTAGGTGTTTAAGCTTGGAGTGATTGCCTAAGCTTACACTAGTTAAAACTTTAGATAAATTAGTCCTTGTTTTTTTATTACATGCTAAATATGCTAAAAATATTATTGTCTCTTCTTCGTATGGTTTATCAATAGTAATTTCATATTTTGTACCTGTATTTTTATGTTCTACCACATAATTTGCAATAATTGTATCAATTGAATGCAGTAAAAGTTCATTTCTGATTAGTTTATTGCGCGGTAAATAAGTACTTATAAGCAGCTCCATTGATGGAACAATATATTTGATGCCATCTTCTGATCCAAACTCTGTGAATGTTGAGCCATAGTAATCATCTTGATTTTTATCTTCTAAGACATCCTGCTCTTCAAAATCAATACGATGCAAAATATGATTTTCTCTCTTATATCTTGATATCTTGGCTGGTATTTTTTCTAAATCGAAAGTAAGTGGTAGCTTCTCTATATATCTATCATATTTACTCCAGTAGCCATCTTGCCTTATTTGGTTCTTCCATATAGTTCCTATTCGGATAGTACTAAGTTCTGGCAGACCTACAATACATGTAAGTTCATCTTTTATCAGTTTACTCCCCTGAACCAATCCTAGCTCTATTGCAACAATAGGTATATCTGTTGATAATCCATAATTTTTTAGTACTCCTTTATAGTTAATAATTACATATTCTTTATTATCCAATGGGAGTCCATCTATTCTTACAGTAGCATTTGTCAATTTAATTCCTCATAGTTTTTTTCTTAAAAAGTAAACAAAACTGTTTACTTCTGTAAACTTATATCTTTACACATGTTTCTTTATTTTGGTAAACCGATTTATGGACTAGCATTATTTTCTTTGTAGCAGAGTTTAGTGGAATGTAGCAAGGTTTGTTGGAAATGACACCTCCACCAAAGATACTTGCTTGTGTAGATGAGTGGTGAGGAGTTCTCATATTTCTATATGGTTTAAACTCTGGTTCTTTTAGATCTAAAGCTTGAAGCTTTGCTTCATTTAGAATCT
>JAMOPZ010000296.1 GCA_027064245.1 Campylobacterales bacterium | reverse complement strand
TAATTGGAATATCATAATCTATCTTCTTAATCTCAGAACTCATCTTAAGACCATCCATATTAGGCATACTTATATCTGTAAGAACTAAATCAATTTTATTTTGATTTTCTTGAAAAAGTTTTAATCCATCTTCTCCATCAACAGCAACAATCACCTCTTTAAAAATATCTTCAAGTATCAAAAGAGTTGCTTCTCTTGCATCTTGGTTATCCTCTACATATAAAAGGGTAAGATTTGTTGTAAATTCTATAACTTTATCTATATTAAGCATTTTATCTCTCCTGTAATTCTATTTATCATAATTTATTTTCTATATCTAACAATTCTGGCTTTCCAAAATAGTATCCTTGAGAAAAATCAACACCTAAATCTCTAATAATATTAAAAATAGATTCATTTTCTATATATTCTGCTACTGTTTGAAGATTTTGCTCTTTTGCAAAAGTTACTATACTTTTAACAGCAGATAATGAGTAACTTGAAGTTTCTATATCTACTATTAAACAACCATCTATTTTTAAGATATCAGGTTGATAATTCAATAATCTTTCATAGTTACTATATCCTGCTCCAAAGTCATCTATGGCTATTTTTACTCCATATTTTTTTACATCTGAAATAAATCTTTTTATAGTATCAAACTCTTTAACACTTTCATCTTCTAAAAGTTCAAAAACAACCCTAGATGCAAAATCTTTATATTGATCCAATAATTTAAAAATATACTCTCTTGTTGCTTTTCTCTCTATATCAAGTGGAGATAGATTTATAGAGATATCTACATTGCATTTTTTTAAAACAGAAAACGAATGAGCCAATACTATATTTGTAATTTGATCATAATAATTACTTTTTTTTGCAGTATCTAAAAAGAAAAATGGTGATATTACTTTTTTATTTTCATCTATTAATCTTACTAATGATTCATATTTTACTATCTGTTTTGTTTTATTATCTACTATTGGTTGGAAGTATGATATAATATTTTGATTTTCAAGTGCATGCTTTATCATAAAAACTGTTTTCATATTTTCTTTTGCTTTTTGTTGCCATTGATTTACAAAATCATTTGCTATAACAAAATCTTTATTTGTTTTAATAAGATATTTTATTCCTAATCTAGCAGAATCTAAAACTTTTTGTTTATCATATACAACACTTAATAATATTGCAATATCATATTCAAATTCATCTAAAAGAATCTTATCATTTTTAATATCATCTTGTAACTCTTTTAAATTTTTAATAAACTTCTCTTTATCATTACATTTAGTTTCATCACAATCTATTAAAATAGCATATTCACCATTATCTAAAGAGTATATTCTATCAAATTTATATCTTTTTGAAAATCTTTTTTGTAGATATATCATAGCTTTTTCTTGAATTAATTCCAATGAATCACTATCATAAAACTCCTCTATTATATCATATTTATCAAGTTTCATATAAACCAAGATAGAATCTTGAGAATCTTTTATATGATTTTTTAATAGTTTTGTATGATTCATAACTTCTGTTATATCATGTCGTAAAGAGATATATTCTAAAATTTTACCATTAAGATCCATAATAGGTATAATTACACTATCTACATAATAACTTTTACCATTTTTTGCTCTATTTTTTACTACACCTTTCCAGACTTTTTTATCTTTTGAGATAGTTTTCCATATATCATAAAAAATAGATTTTGGATTATTTGGATGCCTTACTATATTATGATTTTTTCCTATTAATTCCTCTTTTGTAAAACCAGATATTTGACAAAAAGGTTCATTTACATATGTTATAATCCCTTTTAGATCTGTTTTTGACACTATTGAACTTAAATTTACAGCCTCTTGATACACCTCTAAAAAATGTAAATTTTCCCTTG
>JAMOPZ010000295.1 GCA_027064245.1 Campylobacterales bacterium | reverse complement strand
AAAAAGAAAGTAATTTTAAATCTTTGATGTTTTATCTAGGGCTTGTAACTATTAAAAATAAAGAGTTTTCTTTAAACCTACATATACCAAATGAAACAGTAAAAAGAATAGATATAGATTTTTTAGATGATACATTAAAAGTAGAAAAAATATTTGATATTAACACAGATAGATTAGAAGATCATTTTAAAAACTTTGCTTTAGATGGTGATATAGAGATATTTAAGTTTTTAGCCAAACAGATTAAAATCAACTCTTCAATTAGAGATTATATATACAAAGAGCAACATATAAAATCTATGTATTTAACATATCTTTCATTAGTTCCTTACTATATTATTAAGTCAGAGTTAGAACTAAATAAAGGGTTTGCAGATATCTTAATAAAACCTTTTAATAATGACTATATAAAATACTTTGGCTTACTAGAATTTAAATATATAAAAAGAGATAAGATAGTAACAAAAAATAAAATAGACTATTTAGTACAAGAAGCTATAGACCAACTAGAAAAATATCAAGATGATGAGTTAGTAACACAATTTACACAAAAAGGTATAAAACTAATAAAAGTTGTGTTAGTATTTCATGGCTGGGAACTAGTTTGTTGTAAATAGTATAATCATTTTTAATTTCATTTTTTGTAGTAATCCTAGTGTTTAATTTGATATAACATTGTATCAAAATATTATTTAATATCACTTATTTTAAAGAATTTAATTAATATTGTGATAGTATTTCATAAATGGCATCTCAAGGTGCCCTAAAAAAAGGCAATTAAAAAGTAATGTTAAATGATAAATTAAAAGAGCAACTAAACGATATATTAAATTGTGATCTAAAAGCACTATATCCTATTGCAAGAAAATTAAAACGAAAATTATATTTTTTTGTAGGACCAACAAATAGTGGTAAGACACATAGTGCTTTACAAGAACTTCTTAAAAGTGATACTGCTACTTATCTTGCACCTTTGCGGCTATTGGCACTTGAAAACTATGAATATATTAAATCAAAAAAAATTCCCGTATCTTTAATCACAGGAGAGGAGGAGATATTTGATGAAGATGCAGGACATATCTGCTCTACTATAGAGATGCTTAATTTTAATCTTGAAGTTGAATTATCAGTTATAGATGAAGTACAAATGTTAGAAGATGAAGATAGAGGCTGGGCATGGGTAAATGCTATCCTTGGAACTCCTGCAAAAAAAGTGATATTAACAGGTAGTGTTAATGCCCTTGATATTATAAAAAAACTCTCAGTATATTTGGATGAACCATTAGAGATAGTTAAATTTAAACGAATCAATAAACTAGAGATGTTAAATAAACCAACAACTTTAAAAAAGATAAAAAAACAAACAGCACTTATAGCATTTAGTAGAAAATCTGTGCTTGAATTAAAATCTAAATTAAGTAAATTTTATAAAATATCTGTATTATATGGAAATTTAAGCCCAGAGGTTAGAAAAGAAGAGGCAAAACGATTTCGTACAGGACAAACAGATATCCTAATAGCAACTGATGCTATAGCTATGGGTCTAAATCTACCCATACAAACACTTCTTTTTACTGTAGATAGAAAATTTGATGGGAAAGAAACAAGAAAACTAACAGCAAATGAAGTTATACAAATATCAGGTCGTGCTGGACGATATGGACATCATGAAATAGGTCATATAGGAGCAACATCAAGATCTGTTTTAAATCATATAAATCATATGTTTCATGGATCATTAAAGACAATAAAACCACCACTTAAAGTAAAAGCAACATCATCACAAGTAGAGGCATTGTCTTTATATCTCAACACTAAGCAGCTTACCCCTATTTTGTATTATTATATAAAACATATGAAATATAATGGTCCTTTTATAG
>JAMOPZ010000294.1 GCA_027064245.1 Campylobacterales bacterium | reverse complement strand
AAAACCTTACGAGCATTTATAGGTTGAACTGGTCTATTATTACGACCTTTCATCATTACATTAACAAACTTTTCAGCTTGAGCGGCACTTACATGTGAATAATCCTTAAGTACAAACCATCTTACACCTTCACTACATGGTGGAGTAGTTAATGAACCATCAAATCTATAGTATGCTTTATTTGTTGGCAATAAAGTATTTATATCTTTAGCACTAAGGGCACAAGTAGTTGGTTTATGTGGGTTTGAAAATATTTTGTTACAAATCTTTTTAAGTATCTTATTTTCTTTTGACTGCTCAAACATAACAGCTAGAACAGCAAGTTCACCATCTTTACTAGCGTGAACAAAATGCGCTTCTAATGGAAAGTTTTTCCCATCTATCTCATTTTCACTAGGACTGTGAAAATGAAATTGCTTAAGTTCAAACTCAATGCCATCAATCTTTATATAACTTCCAGCAGCAACACTAACCTTAATCGTATGTCCATTATTTACAGCTTCAGTAGCACCTGTAACATAATGAAATTTTATTTTTTCTAAACCTGTTGCAAGGATTGTATCACTCTTTTGTATATTGATTGGTGATTGATTTTTACCATCTCTACACATAAAAAATTCTGATTTTAAATCTCCCCAATGTGCTGGATCTTCATTTCCAGAATATCCCCATTCTCCGTGTATACCAGCATATAGTAGTAAACTATTAATACTAAACAATATCGTAACTATAGTCATTTTTATCTTCATAAAATCACCTTCATAAGAATATATTTTAATTATTATAAGTAAAGATTTGTTATGTATAGCTTAAGGCGGATAAAAAAGGATAAGTGAAGGTATAAAAAATCAAGTATTTCTAATAAAGTATACTCTAAAAATTGATACTAAAGAAAAAGTAGAACCATTTAAGGCTCTACTTTTAGGGGAATAAAATTTTGTTTTTAAAGTATTAGAACTTAATGATAAGATCAAGTTGTGTACGCGTATAATCTGTATCGCCATCTTTACCATCTTTACTAGCAAAACGCTCATTAAAGAACCAAGTACCTGCAAGATATGTATTCTTACCAAATTTATATTTTGTTCTGATAGCATGACCTTTTGCAGCCGTACCACCACCGAAGTTATCTGAGTCAGAGTGCGCACCAAGTACAGCATCTGCTTGTAAATCTGTATAAGAGTATTTTAACTGCCAGTCACCAACCTTTTTAGCCTTACCTAATTTAACTGCTAAATCATATCCAACATTTTTATCACTAGCAGCAGTATTATATGCTACCTCAGCAGCTACCGCGAATGGTTTCCCAAACACATCTTTGAAGTTTAGTTCAGCAAATCCCTCTGCAATATGATAATCATTTACAAATACACCATTTTTAGTCACTTCTAGCCCAGTTGCATCTACCATAGTATTACCCATGCTTTTACCTTTATTGGAGTTATAAAGAGATGTATTCCCTTTTACGCCATCATAGTAGTAAAAGCCAGCACCAAGCTTGAGTGTTGAGTTTTCAAGCTTAGTTGTTCTTACATATTGTGCTAAATAAAGATAAACCTCATCTTCACTCACAGAAGCTTCTGCCAAACTTGTTTGATTTACACCAAAAGTAATCATATTTGCATCATCTTTATATTGATAATTAAGCCCATCTAATGAAACATCATTATCCCAAATAAGTTGTGATTTAATAGGTCTATACATAATATATGGTTGTCTACCTACTTTTAAAGTAGAATTACCAGAGGCATAAGTAAAACCTAAAATATTAAATCTAAGTGACTGAAAAAAGTAATCATTTAAGTTTTCATCATCTAAGAAAGTTTGATTTCCTGATGTTGGATTAGCATAACCACTTCTCATACCAACATCAAGTTTAAA
>JAMOPZ010000293.1 GCA_027064245.1 Campylobacterales bacterium | reverse complement strand
GTAGCTTTGCAAGTTGTGTGAAGCAAGATGAGATTTAAAACAACTTTTCTAAACATGTAGAAGTCATAGCAAACTTGTTTTTGGACTGGAGTTCGATTCTCCACAGCTCCACCATTATGTAAAATCACACTATATCAATTCATTGCTCAAAATACCGTAAAATAGGCTTTCAGAGACTATCTTCTCTACTATACAATATCAATAAATACCATAGAGTATTATAATTTTAGTTACATTTTTGATTACATTTGCTATAGTTACATCAAAGAATAGTTTTTCAATGTAACTAAAAAGGATATTTGATGGCTCGTACTGTAATACCTCTAAATGATACTCAACTTAAAAATGCAAAGCCCAAAGAAAAAGCTTATACTTTATCAGATGGACAAGGATTGCAGCTACTTATTAAGCCAAATGGTAGTAAATTGTGGGAATTTTTTTATAAAAGCCCTATTACACTTAAAAGGCGAAAAACTTCATTTTCTAATTATCCAAAAGTATCTTTAAAAGAAGTCAGGAACAAAAGACAAGAATATCAAAAATTATTAAATGATGGTATTGATCCAATAGAAAAACAGAAAACAGAAAAAAAACTAATCCAACAAGAGAATATCAAAAAAGCAAATACTTTTTTTAAAGTATCTCAAGAGTGGTTAAAAAGCTATAAAAATGAGGTAAGTGAGAATTATCATAATAAATTATCAAGAGCCCTAGAGTTATATGTATATCCGTTTGTAAAGAACTATGCTATTGACGAGGTTACGAGATTAGATATTATTGATATATTGGAAAAATTAAAGAATAGAAACCTTTTAGAAACTGCAAATCGTGTATTAATGTTGCTAAATAAAATTTTTATGTATGCCGTAACTTATGAATATATACCTCACAATATAATTGCTGATATAGATAAAAAAATTATATTGGGTAAAGCCATAAAGAAAAACTATCCAACATTTACAAAAGAGAAAGATATTAGAGCTTTACTTTTAGCTATTGATGAATACCAGGGAGATTATACAACTAAAAAAGCTTTACAGATGTTACCTTATGTATTTGTTAGAAGTTTTAATATAAGACATTGTGAATGGAATGAAATAGATATAAAAGCTAAAATTTGGACTATACCAGCTCATAAAATGAAAACGAAAGAGGAATTTATACTCCCCCTACCTAATCAAGTAATTTTAATTTTGGAAGAAATAAAACAATTTAGTGGCGGTGGTAGATATGTATTTCCAAGTTTTAGAGCTAAAGATAAACCAATGAGTGATAATACTCTCATAAGTGCAATAAGAAGAATGGGTTTTACTAAAGAAGAATTTGTACCACACGGATTTAGAGCTATGTTTTCAACAATAGCCTATGAAAAAGCAAATGAGAAAAACGGACATAACTATACTGGAGAGGTTGTTGAGGCATTACTTGCACATAAAGAGACAAATAAAATTAAAAGTGCATATAACAGGGCTAAATATACTGAACCTATGAGAGGGCTTATACAGTGGTATGCTAATTATTTAGATGAGGTTAAGGGGTAAATATGGGTAATTTATCAAAAGAAAAAAAAGAATTAAGACAAGAGTTGTATGAAAATAAATTTTTAAAAAGAGACTATCAAATATATACAATACTTGAAGATGAAAATAACAATTTTAGAGTTCCCTATATTTATAGTTTATTATGTAATAATAGAGATGAAATAATACCTATGGAATATTTATTTAAATTTATTCATGATAAAGAACATGAATACTTAAAACTTTTTCATATTCATTTAAATATATTTTTTCAACCTTAGCACTTCTCCAGAACCGTTCAATACAGATATTATCAGTAGCTCTACCTTTACCATCCATCGAAATAATTATGCCATTATCTTT
>JAMOPZ010000292.1 GCA_027064245.1 Campylobacterales bacterium | reverse complement strand
ATAAATGAAGCCTCTAATATTGGTTGTGTTATATCTGTTCTTCTATATCCATAATTTATTTTATTTTTATCAATTAATTTATCTGTATATATATCTATTAAGTAATTAAATATTTCGTAATCTTTAAGCCCAGCATTCATTTTCACTAACCCACCAAGTGTACCTGGTAATTGTGATATAAATTCAAAATTTGCTATATTATTTTTTTTACAAAAACTAATGATTTTACCAGATGGTGTTGCTCCACCTATCTTTATTTTATTATTTTCAATTTTTATATAATCATAATCTTTTGAAAGTTTTGAAAGTTTTGGAGGATTTTTTCCAATTAAAATATTATTACAAGAACCAATTAAATAACTATCTTTTGTTATGATATCACCATTTTCTATAATTTCAACATTAAAACTATTACCTATCTTTATTGATGAAAATTTAGAAAAATTTATAAGTTTATTTTTCATTACTCTATAAAATTTGGAATCATATTAAATATATTAGTTGAAAAATCTATCATAGAGTTCAACATCCAAGGCATTGTTAAAACAATAACAATAGCAACACCTAAAATTTTAGGTATAAAACTAAGTGTCATTTCATTAATTTGTGTAGTAGCTTGAAAAATACTCACTGCCAAACCTATAAACATCCCAGTTAAAAGTCCAGGTAAAGCTAACATTAGAGCCATTTTAAAAGTTTCAATTCCTAAACCTATTAACTTTGCTTCCATTAACTAACTATTCCTTAACTCTGTATATTTAGTAGGGATAAGCCAATCTTCAATTTTTACTCTAGAATCATAAAACCCATACTCATAACCAATCTCAAATAGTTTATTAATAGCTTTATATTGAATTTCATTTAAAGATATAGAATCATCATTCGCATATAATTCTAAATATTTATCTAAGGTTTTAGCATCAATTCTTACTAAATCTCTCTCTATTAACATTTTTGATAATCTATCTTTATGGTCTCTAGCTACTTGAACAGCTTTTGTTAAAGTAGTTTCATAATTAATTGCTTTGTTTAAAGGGATAGACCTACGAATCGCCATTCCACCTAAAGGAAGAGGAAGTTCATTACCAGCTAATTCCTGCCATATATCCCACATCTCAATCTCAACTTCTAATTCATTATTATAAGTCAATATGCTTTCATGAATTAATACACCAGCATCAACAATTCCATTAAGAACAGCTTGCTCTATATCTAAAAAATTCATATATGTAATTCTTGCATTAGGATATTTTATGCGAAATAACATAGCATTTGTAGTGTCTTTTCCACTAAGTGCTACTTTAAAATTTCTTTTAAGATTTACACCTTTTTTCTTAATAACCTTAGGTCCATAACCTTCACCAAAACTAACAGCTGTTCTTAATAAAGAGTAATCATCCTTAATATGTGGATATAAAGCAAAACTAATTGCTACAATATCATATACACCATTTAGTGCATCTTCATTTAAAGTTTGAATATCTTTAGCAATATTATCAAATAAAGTATTTTCCATACCAACCCAACCAAATTTTATTGCATAATACATAAATATATCATCGGCATCTGGTGAATGTGCTATAAGTGTTCTTTTCAAATTAATTATCCATTTTCTTCTAAAAAGAGAAGATTTAATATAAATAGGATTCTAACAAAAGAAGATTAAGATAGAGCAAGTAAGATAAAGAAACAATAGAAAAAGCCAAATAAGTAGGGATAAATAAAAAAAGTAAAAGTAAAAGTAAAAGTAAATATTGTAAATCAGATTAAAATAAAAAAAGTAGTTGATAAATATTGTAAAGTAGGACTGATTAACTAGGCAGCGACTTACGTTTCCAATCCTGAAAGGACAAGTATTATCAGCGAGGAGAGGCTTAGCTTCTGGGT
>JAMOPZ010000291.1 GCA_027064245.1 Campylobacterales bacterium | reverse complement strand
TGTTAATTGGTTATATGAGAGTTTCAACTGAAGATCAAACAACTCAGTTACAAAAAGATGCATTATTAAAGTATGGTGTTGATAGTAGAAATATTTTTGAAGATACGATCTCTGGAAGTAAAGATAAAAGAGAAGGACTTGATAAGGCTCTTGATTTTTTACAAAATGGAGATACTTTAGTTGTTTGGAAATTAGATAGGCTTGGGAGAAGTTTGGCACATCTGATCAATATTATCAATTCATTGAAAGAAAAAGGTATTGGTTTTGTATCTATAACAGAAGGAATGGATACATCTACTGCGAGTGGCGAACTATTTTTTCATATATTTGGGGCACTGGCACAATTTGAGAGAAGTTTAATTCAAGAAAGAGTAAATGCTGGTTTAAAAGCAGCCAAAGCAAAAGGGAGAGTTGGAGGTCGTCCTAGAGCAATTGATGATGAAAAACTTATGATTATAAAAAAAGCACTTGATGATGGTATGAGTAAAGCAGTAGCATGTAGAACTTTTGGAGTTAAGCGAAGTACTCTGATAGATAGTTTAAATCGCTTAAAGCTACAAGATTAAGTTTGAGTTTATACTTTCATATTCTAATTATAATAATTGTATATAGCACAAATAAAGAATTGCATTCGTCTAAATCTTAGAAAATGTTACATTATCTCATAATGCAATGTAACATATCAATCCCCTTTTACCAATTTATTCTCTTAAATTAATATTTGATATTATCATAAAAATACAATATTATCATCACTATTGATAAAATATAATTTTTATGATAATATAAGTTTATGAAACAGAGAAATAAAGAGCTTTTAAATACTATAAAAGATAAATTCAATCTATCTATATCCTTTATTAAAGCAAAGAAAAATGTAAAATTACCACCTATAATAAAGATGGATTATGAAATATTTACAATAAAAATAGAATTTATTGATTTCGTTCTTATAAGTCCAAAGCATCAAGAGTCCGAATCAATCAAACGTATCAATATGATACAAGAAAAATACAATTTACCCTTATTGTACTTAAGTGAGAATATTATATTACCACTACAACAACAATTTTTAAAGTCTCATATATCGTTTATATCTGAACAGATGATTTATCTTTATCCTCTTCTATTACTTAAAAAAAATAGAGGGGAACTTATTGAGAAAAGAAAAAGTATACCTATATCTATGCAACCTTTAATACTATATATTTTATACAATGCTAAATATCATGAATACTTTGATATTGAGACATTTCAATCAGAGTTAAATTATACTACTCCTAGTTTGTATAGGCATGTAAAAGATTTAGAAGACTTATCTTTAATCAATGTCAAAAAAGATGGAAGGACTAAACTTTTTCAATTAAATAAAAAAATCTCTTTTAGAGATATGATTAAACTATTACGTTCACCAGTAAAAGAAACAATTTTTATCAAAGATGAAGATTTTCAACATATAAATAAGAATAACACATATTGCTTAGCAGGGAAAAGTGCTTTGCATCAATATAATTTAGCAGTGAGCGAACAATGCTATGCAGTTTTTTATAAAAATACAAAAGGAACTGCTTGGGATAAACTTAACTATTCTTCTCGTTATTATGAAGAATATGATGAGATACAAAAATGGTATTATGATCCAAAAAGTATTATTGAAATAATGAAAGATTTACATACTTATGATAAAAACAATGTTGATCCAATATCATTATATTTAAGCTTAAGGGATAGTGGTGATGATATAAGAGTTGGAGATGCTATTGAGACGTTATTTGAAAATATTGAAAGGAGATATGGATGGCAAACGATATAGTGCAAGGATTAACTCATTTTTCTGACTTTTTTAAAGACTATAAAGATGACTATATAATTATTGGTGGTGTTGCAACC
>JAMOPZ010000290.1 GCA_027064245.1 Campylobacterales bacterium | reverse complement strand
AAGATAATAAGATTATAGATAAAATTTTAAAAACTCTTTTAGATAATCTTCAAAATACAGTTGTAAATAGTAGCTCAACTTATCAGCAGTTTAAGGGTTACTGTTAAGAATCAGTTAGATTTTATGTGCGAAAGTTGAGTTAATAATTTATATAAATAAAAAATAAGCCTTATTATAGTAACATACATTACAGTAATTGATATTACTATATAAGGATTTATATGAAGTTTTATAATAGAGAAAAAGAGTTAAAAAATTTACATGATATACAAACACTATCTATATCATCATCAAAAATGAGTGTAATAGTAGGAAGAAGACGAATAGGAAAAACTAGTTTAATAAAACAAGCCTATAAAGATAAGGTTTATTTATTTGTTTCTAAAAAAAATGAAGCACTTCTTTGTGAAGAGTTTATATCAATAGTAAGTAATACTCTTGATATTAAAATACATGGTTCTTTTAGTAGCTTTATAAAATTATTTGAGTATCTTATGGAACTTTCAATAATACAACCATTTACATTAGTGATTGATGAGTTTCAAGAATTTATTCATATCAATAGTAGCATATATTCTGATATGCAAAATATATGGGATCAATATAAAGATAATGGTAAAATGAATTTAGTTTTAAGTGGGTCAATTTATTCTTTGATGAAGAAGATATTTGAAGATAAAAAAGAGCCATTATTTGGAAGAGCAAATAATAAAATTCATCTAAAAGCTTTTACAATTAATACTCTTGAAGAGATACTTAAAGATAACTATCCACAATATACAAAAGCAGATTTGCTTTCTTTTTATATTTTTGCAGGTGGTGTTGCAAAATATGTAGAGATTTTAGTTGATAAACAAGCTTTTACTTATGAGAAACAATTAGATGTGATACTTGATGAAAACTCACTCTTCCTAGAAGAGGGAAAAAATCTACTTATTGAGGAATTTGGCAAAGAATATACCACATACTTCTCTATTTTGTCACTTATTTCATCTTCAAAAACAGCACGGAGTGAGATGGAATCAATTCTAAATAAAAATATTGGTGGTTATTTAGATAGGCTTGAAAATGAATATTCTATAATCAAAAAAATTAAACCTATATTTGCAAAGGATGGTAGCAGAACAATAAAATATGAAATAATAGATAATTTTTTTAATTTTTGGTTTAGATTTATTTATAAAAATAAAAGTGCTATAGAGATTGAAAACTATGAATATGTAAAAAATATAGTAAATAGAGATTTTTCTACATATAGTGGAAGACTACTTGAAAAATACTTTATAGAAAAATTAAAATTATCAAATCAATTTTCAAATATTGGTACATATTGGGAAAAAGGAAATCAAAATGAGATAGATATAGTAGCAGTTAATGATTTTGAAAAAACAATGCTCATAGCTGAAGTGAAAATCAATCCTAAAAAAATAGATCTTAAATTTCTTGAAAAAAAAGCTACAAAACTTATATCAAAATACAAACACTATGATATACAATATGTAGGTTATTCTTTGGAAGATTTATAAGAAAGTAGTATATTATTTTATATAAGTAAAATAAAATTAAGAGGCAGGAGGACTCGCCCTGCATCTCTCTTATACTAATCCTGCCCTGCATTTTTCATTAAATCAATAATGAAGATATTAGAGTTATCGTTGCTAATATTTTGTTTGTGTACGATGCATATAAATTGAATCATCATAAAGCTTATATTGCTGAAAAGCTTTCGTATTTTTATAATGAATATTATCCAAAGTATGATTTAGGATGGAAAGGTATGGGAATTGAGAATAGAATTTTAAATTATAAAAAACTTGGAATAGCATTAATTGAAGAAGAAGGTTGTAAAGGGTTTTTAGATGAGTCTATAAAATTTAAATTTTAAAATGAAAAATGTGTAAATATTAGTAAAAATGGTACGCCTGGAAGGATTCGAACCCTCAACCACCGGGGCCGAAACCCAGTGCTATATCCAGTTAAGCCACAGACGCATTGATGTTGGAATTATATCAAAGATATCTTTAATTTTAATAAATTTTATAATTTTATTTTCAAGAGTTTAAAAATATAGTTTATTAAAGGTTCTCTAAAGTAAATAAACTGTTACAATAGTAAACAATCTTAATATAATAAAAAGAAAAATATGTTACTTTTTTGCTTTTATTTATACTACAGTCGATAGAATATGAAAATTTAAATTTAAATAAGGGGTGTAAGTATGGCACAAAAAGCGATACGAGAATATGATGGTAAAGCATTATTTTCAAAACAATGGGAAAATTATTTTAGTGGATTTCATTATGGATTTAAATCTGTATTAGTTACAAGTGGAGCAGAATTATTAGAGATGGCTCAAAAACATGGTTTTGAATGGTTAAAACAAGAGCCATTAGTTGCAAAACCAGATATGTTATTTGGTAAAAGAGGAAAAAATGATTTAGTACTTTTTAAAGATAAAAAACCAGGTGATGTATCACTTGAAGTAGCTGCAAAATGGATTGATGAAAAAATATCTCATACAACTACACTTTTAACTGGACAACATGGAACTTTAACACATTTTATTGTTGAGCCATTTACTCCTCATTCACAAGAACAAGAATATTATATTAGTGCAACTTGCGTTGGTGAAGATGATGTGCTTTATATGAGTGCAGAAGGTGGTATGGAAGTTGAAGATGGTTGGGATGAAAAAGTAAATGAAGTTGTTATTCCAATAGATATGAGTGATGCAGATATAGAACATGCTATAAAAGCAAATGTTCCTGCAGATATTCAAGCAAAAGATAAAATATCTTTTATATCATTTGCAATTCAATTTTTTAAATTTTATAGAGATATGAATTTTGCATATTTAGAGATAAATCCAATTGTTATGTTAGATAATAATGAGATGGCTATCCTTGATCTTGTTGCAAGATTAGATGATACTGCAGGGTTTATGATGAAAGATATATGGGGAGATATTGAATATCCTACTACATTTGGTATGGAAGATCAATCACCAGAAGAGAAAGCTATTGCTGAAGCAGATAGTAAGTCTGGAGCATCATTAAAATTAACTATTCTTAATCCAATGGGAAGAGTGTGGACTATGGTTGCTGGTGGTGGAGCATCTGTTGTATATGCAGATACTATTGCAGATTTTGCAGAAGCAAATGGTGGTTCGATTGCAGATTTAGCTAATTATGGTGAATACTCTGGAGGTCCTACAACAGGTGAAACAAAATTTTATGCAGATACTGTAATTGATCTTATGACTAGACATAAAGATCCAAAAGGTGAAGATAAAATTTTAATTATTGGTGGAGCTATTGCTAACTTTACTGATGTTGCTAAAACATTTACAGGTATTATTCAATCATTTGAAACAAATGCAGAAAAAATGAAAGAGCATAATACAAAAATATATGTTCGTCGAGGTGGACCAAACTATGAAAAAGGTTTAAAAGATATTAAAGAAGCAGCAGATAGATTAGGTTTATATATAGAGGTTTATGGACCAGAAACACATGTTACTGACATTGTTAGAATGGCATTAGAGAAGTAGGGAGAGAAGATATGACAAAATTATATACTAAAGATACACAAGCAATTTTTTGGAATAACAATAAAACTGCAATTCAAAGAATGTTGGATTATGATTATACAATTAAGAGAGAAACACCTTCAGTTGCAGCTATTGTAGCTCCAACAAGTGGAAATAAGTTTGAAAAGTTCTTTTATGGACCAGATGAAGTTATGGTTCCATTATTTAAAAATACTGCTGATGCAAAAGCAGCACATCCAAATGCTGATGTTTTACTTAACTTTGCATCATTTAGAACTGCATATGATGTTACTATGGAAGCAATTGAAATTGGTGGATTTAACTCTATTATGGTAACTGCTGAAGGTATCCCTGAAAGACTTGCAAGAAAAATGAATCATACAGCAAGAGTTGCAGGCGTTACAGTTATAGGACCAGCAACTGTTGGTGCGATTGCTCCTGGAGCATTTAAAATTGCAAATATTGGTGGAACTATTGAAAATATAGTTAATAGTAAGCTTCATAGAGCTGGTTCTTGTGGATTAGTTACAAGATCTGGTGGATTATTTAATGAGCTTTCAAATATTATAGCTATAAATGCAGATGGTATTGCTGAAGGTGTTGCTATTGGTGGAGATAGATTTGTTGGAAGTGTATTTATTGATAATATGCTTAGAATGGAGAAAAATCCAGATGTAAAATATATGGTATTACTAGGTGAAGTTGGTGGTACTGAAGAGTATAAAATTATTGAAGCTATTAAAGATGGTAAGATTACAAAACCTGTAATTGCTTGGTGTATTGGTACTATTGCTAAACACTTTAGTTCTGGAGTTCAATTTGGACATGCAGGAGCTAGTGCAAATGCAGATGCAGAAACAGCAGCAGCTAAAAATAAAGCAATGGCTGAAGCTGGTATATATGTACCTGAATCATTTAATGAGTTACCAGCTACTATTAATAAAGTATATGAAGAATTAAAAGCAAATGGTACTATTAGTGAGATTAAAGAACCTGAGATAAATATATGTCCAAAAGTTAGACGACCTAAACAATTTATTTGTACAATTAGTGATGATAGAGGTGAAGAGGCTACTTATGCTGGTTTCCCAATATCTTCTGTGGCTACTCCTGATACTGGAAAAGGAATTGGAGATGTTATATCACTACTTTGGTTTAAAAAACAATATCCAAAATGGGCTACAGATTTCATTGAAACTGTAATGAAAACTGTTGCAGATCATGGACCAGCAGTAAGTGGAGCTCATAATGCAAAAGTAACAGCAAGAGCTGGTAAATCTGTGGTTGAATCACTAGTAACTGGACTATTAACAATAGGACCTAGATTTGGTGGAGCTATTGATGGAGCTGCTAAGTATTTTAAATATGCAGATGATAATAATTTAGATCCAAAAGAATTTTTAAATTATATGAAAAAAGAGGGTGTACCAATTCCAGGTATTGGACATAGAATTAAATCTTTAAAAAATCCAGATTTAAGAGTAACTGGACTTATGAATTATGCTGCAGAGCATTTTCCATCTACTCCATTACTTGATTATGCAAGAACAGTAGAAGCGCTTACAACATCTAAAAAAGAGAATTTAATTTTAAATGTTGATGGTACTATTGGTATACTTATGGTTGATATGTGGAGAGCATTAGGGTATCCTGAAGATGAGATCAATGAGTTTATAGAATCTGGTACATTAAATGCATTTTTTATAGCTGGTAGAACTCTAGGGTTTATTGGTCATATATTAGATGAAAAAAGACTTGCAATGCCTATGTATAGACATCCTATGGATGATATTTTATATGATGTTCAAGAAGCTGAAGATTATACAAGTAAATAATTTATAATAATAAATTAAAAAAACCATCTCGTAAAGAGGTGGTTTTTTAGTTTTTAAATAGTATAATAATATATGAAATATTTTAAATCTTTTTTATTACTAATTTTTATAAATCTGTTCTTCTCAGGGTGTATTGCTTTGCTTGCAACAGCAGGTGGTGCTGCTATGACTGCTCAAGAGGTTGATGAAGAGTATGATGGCTCTTATGTTGATTATATAACAGATAAATCAACATCTTTATATAAATATGTCAAGAGGAAAATGCAATAAAATTAAAGTCTTTTTCATTATTAGAGATTATATTTACTATACTTATTATCTCTATAGTTTTATCTTCAATACAATTTCATAAAAATAACACAAATTTATTTGATGCAAAAAATAGACTTTTGTTATATCTTCAATATACTAGATATATATCTTTTATAGATGATAAGTATGAATATAATAATTTGGAATATAAAAAAAAATTATGGACATTAAAATTTCAAAATTGTTCTAAAAATATTGGTGGACTTTATTTTGTGATATATAGTGATAATGATATATCAACAGCACATTTTAAAAAAACAGATTGTTTAAAAGATCCTCTTACAAATAAATATATGTATTCTAATAATGATTGTAATGCAAATCAAGATGAGAGTAAATATATACTTTTAACAAAACAATATGGTATTAAAAAAGTATATTTAAGCTGTAATACTACTTCTACCATAGGTCAAATTAGTTTTAATAGCAATGGTAGTATATATTCATCTTTAGGTAGTGATCCACAAGAGATAATAAAGAGATGCTATTTGTATTTATATGATAAAAATGATCATAATATTACTATAACAATAGAACCAAAAACTGGATATATATATTAAAATATGGTACAATAATACAAATAAAAATACAGGAAAGTTTATGAATTATTTTGCAAAAAGGATTATACCATGTTTGGATGTAAATAATGGTAGAGTTGTAAAAGGTGTTAATTTTGTAGGGCTTCAAGATGCTGGAGATCCTGTTGAAGTTGCTATTAGATACAATCAAGAGGGTGCAGATGAGATCACTTTTTTAGATATAGGGGCTTCTCATGAGGGTAGAGATACTATTGTAGATGTAGTAGAACAAGTTGCTAAAAAAGTTTTTATACCACTTACAGTTGGAGGTGGTATTAGAAAGCTAGATGATATATATTCTTTACTAAATGTAGGATGTGATAAAATTAGTATAAATAGTAGTGCAGTAGGGCGACCAAATTTTATAGATGAAGGTGCAAAGAGATTTGGGTCTCAATGTATAGTTGTAGCAATAGATGTAAAAAAAGTATCAGATGGCTCTTATCATGTATTTGTAAAAGGTGGTAGAGAAGATACTGGACTTGATGCAGTGCAATGGGCTAAAGAGGTGTATAATAGAGGTGCAGGGGAGATACTACTTACTTCTATGGATGCAGATGGTACAAAAGCTGGATTTGAATTAAATATAACTAAACAAATAAGCTCACAAGTAGATATACCTGTAATAGCAAGTGGTGGTGCTGGAACTATGGAGCATATTAAAGATGCTTTTACAATAGGTGGTGCTCAAGCAGCATTGGCAGCTTCTATATTTCATTATAAAGAGATAGATATTATCGATTTAAAACGATATTTGTCATCAAATAATATCCCAGTAAGATTATAAAATAAATAATTTTATATAAATAATATTTTTATTTAAGTTAATTTTTTAATATATCTTAATATAATATTATAATTATTATACAAATAAGTTATATAAAGTAAAGGGAAATAATGAAAAAAAAAGTATTAATATTAGGTGGTGGATTTGCAGGTGTTGAATGTGCAATTTTTTTAAAAAAAGAGGGGATAGAAAATGTTACTTTAGTATCAAATAGAGAGTATTTTTATATCTTCCCAACATCTATTTGGATACCAACAGGCGAATCAAAGTTTGAAGATATGTGTGTACCATTGGATGAATTAGCACAAGCACATAATTTTGAGTTAGTTATAGATGAAGTAAAAGAGATAAAATCAAAAGAGAATAAAGTTATATGTACAAATAATACATTTGATGATTATGAATATTTAGTTGTGGCTATGGGTAGTGGTAAAATACAACATAAAGGAAAAGAAAATTTTCTTTCAATTTGTGGAGAACCAGAAGATTCTATAAAAATTAAAGATAAAATTGATGCATTGATTAAAAAAGGTAGTGGAAAAATAGCAATGGGATTTGGTGGAAATCCAAAAGATCCTAGTAATGTAAGGGGTGGTCCTGCATTTGAAGTTATATTTAATGTTCATAATCAATTAAAAAAATTAGGTATAAGAGATAAATATGAATTAACTTTTTTTGCACCTATGGCAGAACCAGGTGCAAGAATGGGAAAACAAGCTTTAAAAATGATGGATATCTTCTTTAAACGATTAGATATCAATACACATTTTGGTAAAAAGTTTAAAGAGTTTGTAAGTGATGGTATTATTTTTGAGGATGATACTAAACTTGAATCTGATTTTACTATGTTTATACCTGCAGGAAATGGTCATGATGTATTTTTTAATAGTGATCTTCCTTTAAATGAAGCAGGACTTATAAAGATAAATGATTATTGTGAAGTTTCACATAATTTTGATGAAAATAATAATAGTGAAGAAGGTATCTTTAAAATATTTGCTATAGGTGATAGTTGTGCACTTGAAGGTCCAGATTGGAGAGCAAAGCAAGGTCATATAGCAGAAGTTATGGCTAGAAATGTAGCTTATAATATAGCACAAATGGAACAAAAAAGTGAAGCAAGAAAAGGTTATGAAGAGCATATAAATATACTTTGTGTTATGGATAGTGGTGATGGTGCTGCTTTTGTATATAGAGATAATAAAGGTGGTAAAATGATACCTATGCCTATAATTGGGCATTGGCTTAAAAAAGGTTGGGGTTGGTATTGTAAAAACTCAAAATTAGGAAAAATACCTAGAATTCCTGGTATGTAATTTAAAATTTGTTATAATACCTTATAAATAAAATATATGAGGTATTATAATTATGATAATTTGTGCTGGAAATAATGAAATTTTCCCATTTGCTACACCAATAGGCGTCGGACTTATTGAATCTTCTATTAATCTTACAAGACTTTGTTTATTTGATAAACCTGAATATCTGATATTTATAGGTAGTGCGGGTAGTTATGGACGATACAATATTTTTGATATTGTAGAATCTATTAGTGCATCAAATATAGAACTTGGTTTTTTAAATAATAGTTGTTATACTCCTATAGATAATATTGTAAAATCTAATAAAAAAATATCAACAGATACAATAGTTAATAGTTCAAATTATATATCAATAGACAAAAAATTAACAAAAGAGTTTTTAAATTATAATATAGATTTAGAAAATATGGAGTATTATTCTGTACTTAAAGTTGCTAAGGAATTTAATATAGATGTATTGGGTATTTTTGTAGTTACAAATTATACAAATAAAGATGCACATAAAGATTTTATATCAAATCATAAAGAAGCAATGGATAGGCTTATTGCTTATTTAGAGGTTAAAAAGATGATTGTTCCACATAGAACATCAAGTAAATAAAGATAAAGATAGATTATAATTATGGAGAATAAATGAAAAAAGCAATAGTATTATTAAATATGGGTGGGGCAAGAAGTAAAGATGAGTTAAAAGTATTTTTACAAAATATGTTTAATGATAAAAATATTTTAACAATAAAAAATGATATAATAAGATCAATGATAGCATATTTTATAGTAACTTCAAGATTGGATAATGCTTGGGAAAATTATGAAGAAATTGGTGGTTCATCACCTTTGCATGATTTAACTGATAAATTAGTAGAAAAATCACAAGAAACTTTATCTGAATATTTTATAACAACTGCTATGAGATATACATCACCTTTTTCTCAAACTGCCATTGCAAGAATAAAAGACAGAGGTATAAAAGATATTATATTGATACCTCTTTATCCTCAATACTCAACAACTACTACAAAATCTAGTGTAGATGATTTTATAGAAAAAGTAGATGGTGAAGATTTTAATATAAAAGTTATAGAACCCTTTTATAAAGATGCAGTTTACAATAAAGCAATTTGTGATCAAATAGTAAAAGTACAAGCAAAATATAATGACTTTCACCTTATATTTTCAGCACATGGTTTACCGCAAAAAATAGTAGATAAAGGTGATCCCTATCAAAAACAAATAGAGGAACATATAGAGATATTAAAAGAAAAATTATCTCATTATGCTGTAAACTTTAAATCTATAAATTTGGCATATCAATCAAAAGTTGGTCCTATGAAATGGTTGAATCCAAGTTTAGATGATATGTTAAAAAATTTTAAAAATAAGAAGGTAATAATATATCCAATATCTTTTATAATAGACAATAGTGAAACTGTTTTTGAACTTGATATAGAGTATAGAGAAATAGCTAAAACTATAGGTATAAAAGAGTATAAAGTATGTAGATGTTTAAATGAAGATTTTGATATAGGTAGATATTTATAATGTTTACTATAGTCCCTTTAATTATTATATTTTTATGTAGTTCTTATATATATTTAAATGATGTTTCTATGATAGTTATGATACTAATATATCTATTTGAGATAGGTTTAGTTATAGGAACTTTTTCTCTATACAAAAAAATAAAATTAGACTTAAAAGATCA
>JAMOPZ010000289.1 GCA_027064245.1 Campylobacterales bacterium | reverse complement strand
CGTATAAAATCATCCATACAAGCTTTATATCTGTTTGCATCGGCATTATAATTGCGAACAGCTCTGTTGTCCGTAAATGACGTCGGCTTAATAGGTCTTGCACATTGAGGCTTTGGAATTTCTGCGTGGAGTGTTACTATTAGCAATAGTGAATACAGTGCGACTTTATTCATATTTTAGTCCTTTTTGTAATTTATTTGACATCACAAGCAATATTTACAGCAACCATTGCAGATATGTATCCGTTTTCATGCTTATCGTCTGCAGTATCTATGATAATTGCTGTTCTATCTGCTATCTCTTTTATTTTTAATATCTTTTTGCACTTATTGTACTTATTTGATGAGTCTAATATAGACTCAATATATCCTTTAAATTCAAAATAGCTAAAGGCAGTGCTCATATTATTAAGATAGTTAAAGTCTTCACTGTATGCAATTTTATAATCATGTGCAAGTCTGTATATATTCTTGTTGTCTGCAGACAACAGAACAGCAGACAGAATAAATAAGGCTATTATTTTACTCATCTCGTTCAACCTTGTCACTTATGACATCTTTTATTTCTAAAAGTTTTTTAATCTTATGTATATCAAGATCGTTCACTTTGCAAAATGCTCCTATCTTTACCAAATCAAGAAGAACTGGATGATTTACACGCCAATTCTTTATAGTACCTTCTTTTTTCCCTAGCATCTCTGCTATATCTCTGTATAGTATATTTTTCATGCTTCAATTTTAACAAAAATCACTAATAAATTAACTTAAACATATTAAAGTAATATATTCATTACTTTTTTAATATGTTTTTAAGGTAACTAATTATAGACTTTCAATATAACAAGTCATTAATAAGTGACTTATAAAGGAAAAAACAAAATGTTAGTAGATAATTTAAACCAAACCCGAACAATAGTTGAAATCGCTTTAATTACAGTCCCGAGTATATTTTATATACTTCAAATGTTTAAAGTATATAAAACGATCAAAGGATAAGAGAATGAAATATTATGAATATAAACAAACGAGAGAAACACAAGTGACAGAACTGTTTAATAAGTATGAAGTGTTTTTTGCTTTTAGCAAATCACAGCTTGAAGAAAAGAAAAAAGATGGTGTTAAGTACTACTCTTTAGATGGAGGAATGTTTATACCTCAATCAAATTATGATCTGTTTAACGATGAATTTAAGCAACAAGATATGAACTTTATAAAAAAAGCAAAAGAACTTTTTTCTCCTATTGAAATAATAAGATATGAGCTTGCAAATCACGAGTACTGCATAACTTATGATCTAAGTGATACAAAGGATGTACTTGAAGAGTTTAATTTTAGTGATGAACAATATAAAGCAGCAATAAAAGACTATTTGTTGCATTGTGAATTTTAAAACGGGAGGAAAAGAAACATGGCAAAGCTAGTAAAAAAAGCAGACTCACTGTTCCAGAAGTTTGAAAGTAAAATGGAACAATGGGCTGAAAGATTTTTTTAAAAATCATTTATCAGATTACAAGTAGTGAGATACTTGTAATCGAATGAGTGATTATATCACAAAAAAAGGAGTCTAATTATGAGAAATGTGGTACATCGTGAACTTGTCATTAAAAACAAAGAAATTTTTGAAAGATACAAGAATCTTACAGATGAAAATATTATCTATTTTGATGAAGATATTGATGGAATAATTATAGATATTGAAGACATCTTAGAATTTAATCTTTCGCAAGAGTATCAATTTGTAAAAGTTATAGAACAAAACATGTTTTATTACAGCGTTATAATAATTTACAAGGAGTAAATCATGGCACGTCCAAAAGGAACAACACGAGCGAAAAAGCCCATACTTAAGAGAGAGTTTGAGCGACTCATAAACGCAGTAAACAGAAGCTTGGAGATAAAA
>JAMOPZ010000288.1 GCA_027064245.1 Campylobacterales bacterium | reverse complement strand
ATTATATTGGTTTCTGCTATATTTTTAGTTCTATTTTTAATCTTTTTAAAAATAAGAGATAATTTAAAATACTCATAAATTAACTTTAGCCCTAAATTAGAATTTTTTATTAACTTTTTAAAAAAATAGTTAATTTAATTTAACTTAAAAGTTATATCTGATAATATGTATTTATGAAAAAAATTATATATGTTTTACTTTTTATACTTCCAATAACACTTTTTTCTGCAAATATGAATAAAAATGGTATTGTAACAAAACTTAGTAAGAACAGTGTAGATAGAACTATGAATATACTTTCTATCATAATCAAAGAGTATGGAGCAAAAGAATTTACTATTATAGATCACAAACAAAATGCTAATGAACGTGGAAATTTTGATATACAAGAGGCAAAACTAATCATTTTTGCTGAATCTAATACCTGTCTTAATTTACTTAAAATTGATCCTGCTGTAGGTTTAGATCTTCCTCTTAAAATACTTGTTTACCAAGCAGAAGATAATAAGGTATATATCAAATATAGAGACCCCAAGTTTCTTAAAAATATTTATAACCTTGGTCAAACAAAAGAAGCCAATATTATGAGTGATATACTTGATAAATTTACCAATATTGCAATAAAAAAATAATTTTTTAATTACTCTTTCTAGATTTTATTTCACTCTCATAATATTCTAAAATTCTAGTTTGAAGTAAAATAGTATCTTCATCTCCATTACAGGCATAAAAACTTCTAAGGTGTTCCATATTTATCTTATTTACAAACCTTTTATTCCTCTTTAATTCTCTATCAATATCTAAAATTAGATGATCTATATCAAGTGAATCATTTTGTACTATTTTATTAACATACTCTTTTGTAGTATGAACAAGTACATCAACACGATATTCATCATCTCTATATATATCTTCAGCAATTTTTTTTAAAACTACATATTCACAGCTATTATCTATCTTATTTGAAGCAATCATCGAAGCAAACAACTTTGCTCTAAACTCTAAAGATGTATGATGATAAACAAAAAGTTCTCTAAAGAAAGAGAGAAAAAACGTCTTTGTACTTTTTAATGACATATAAATTCCTGAGTGTAGTTTATTTACTTAATTATACCAAGTTTAAAAAAGTTTTGCCTACAATAGTAATAATTAAAAAAGATATAACAAATAAATAACGGCAAAATTAAAGCGATAAGTCAATCAAATAAAGGTTTGAAATTTATAATAGTAATTCCTATAAAAGAAAATTTTTAAAATCTATTGCCTTGAAGCTAATTTTTTGATATAATATCGCTCGCTCCTCTTTAGACCTGTGCAATGTCTTTAAAGAATAACGCTTCAGGGTGGGAACACAGCAGAGCACTCTTTTGAGTTCATGTGCCGCAGTAATCTGAAGAGGGGTTTTTAACTTTCTTAACTCATTACATAATCTTCTATTTCAAGTGCTAATTTATAAAAATCAACTCCATCTACTTTACCTTTTTCTTTCAAAGTCTTTTTTATATACTCTTTTCCTTGTAACAACTCTTTTGATTTTACACCATGAGATATAGAAAGAACAGCTTCTATAAAAGCTGATAATCTATCACAATTTTTAAGTGCTACTCCATCTATAGCATTGTATTTATCTTCATTGTAGGTAGAAAGAGTATCTACAACCATAACTTTTTTTTCATTTATTTTATTTAAAAATTCATCTTTTTTGTTATCTCCATAGAGTCCAAGAAGATACTCAAAATGGCTAACCATATGGGAAGGTACAAAAGGAAGTATCTCATCTTCAATCATTTTTATCTCATATTCACTTATAATATCATCTAATCCACTCACAGAGTACTTTACTGGACTTATAATATCACGAGTCAAAGCCTCAGGTAAATCATGAAATAGTGCACAATAAAA
>JAMOPZ010000287.1 GCA_027064245.1 Campylobacterales bacterium | reverse complement strand
CAAGCATAATAAAATAAGATTAAAGGAGATAAAATGATTGAAGTAGAAGAGTTAATAAAACAAACAAAAGATTTAAAATTGTTATATGTAGAAGATAATAAAGATGCAAGAGATTCTACACTTTTGATACTTGATGATTTATTTGACAATATTATTGTTGGTGTAGATGGGAAAGATGGACTTGAAAAGTTCCAAAGTGGTGTTTTTGATTTGGTTATTACAGATATAAGTATGCCTATTATGGATGGCTTGGATATGAGTAGAAGTATAAAAAAGATTAACTGCAATCAGCCAATTATAGTACTAACAGCACTTACAGATATATCAATCGTAAAAGAAGCTATAGATATAGGTATAGATGCTTTTATAAATAAACCTTTGGAAGATTTAGATATCTTATTTAATAAATTAGAAAAAGTAATGAAAAAGATAAACTATGAAAAAACACAACAAGAGTTGGAAAAAGCAAAACTTCTTTTTGGTATGATTAGAAATATATCACATCATTGGAAACAACCACTTAGTATTATATCAACCATATCTAGTGGATTTAGTTTCAAGATAGAAAATGGTGTGAAGATTAGTGATGAAGATTGTAAAAATATTCAAATAATCACTAAAAAAGTAGAAGAGTTATCAACTGTATTTGATAAATTAGATACATTAGATTTGGATACTATTGATATTAAAGAGTTTGAGAAATTAATAGAGATAAGTAATCCTATGTATTCACAATAAAAACATCAATTACAATAATAAAGGGAAAAATATGAACATAGAATTGAGTGAAAAATCATGATAAAAATATTTAATATATTTGTTTTTTTAGTAATATTTGCAAATGTATCATTTGCAAATCAATTAAATTTAACAAACAATGAACAACAATATCTAAAAAACCATCCGATAATAAAAGCACACAATGAAACAAATTGGGCACCATTTAATTATAATGAAAATGGTATAGCAAAAGGTTTTTCAATTGATTATATGAACTTATTAGTTAGTAAAATTGGTGTAAAAGTTAAGTATATTAGTGGTTATAGTTGGAATGAGTATATGGATATGCTACAAACTAATAAACTAGACACTATTATAAATATTTCTAAAAATAAACAAAGAGAAAAATCTATTGCTTTTACAGATATATTTTATTCTACACAAAATGTAATATATTCACAAAAAGATTCAAAAGAATACACAAATCTAAAAGATCTAAATGGTAAAACAATAGCGATAACAAAAGGTTTTTATGTACAAAAACTTTTAGAAGAGTATTATCCAAATATCAAGCAAGTACTAGTGAAAAATCAGCTAGAAGCGCTAAAACTTTTATCTCTAAAGAAAGTTGATGCAACATTAGGTAAAAAAGTGGTAATGGATTATCTTGCATTAAATAATATTATAGCAGGAGTAGCCGCCACTGGATTTGTAGAAGATGATAGATTTGTAAGTCATATACGAATTGGTGCATCAAAGAAAGATACTATTTTAATAGATATATTAAAAAAAGCTCAAAAAACTATATCACAAAAAGAGATGCAATTGTTAAAACAAAAATGGTTTGGCTCATTAGATATAAATATATTAACAATTTTTGAAAAACAATATCTAAAAGATAAAAAAGTGATAAAAGTGTGTACAAATCCAAACTGGAAACCGATAGAATTTATAGCCAATAATAAACCTCAAGGTATATCTATAGATACATTAAATATTGTTGCTGATAAGTTGAAAGTAAAATTGGAATATATTAAAACATCATCATGGAGTCAATCTCAAGAGTTTTTAGAGCAAAAAAGATGTGATCTGTTACCAGCAGCAATAAAAACTACAAAAAGAGAGAAGTATGCTAACTTTACAAAACCTTATCTAAATTATGATTTGGCAATTATTACAACAA
>JAMOPZ010000286.1 GCA_027064245.1 Campylobacterales bacterium | reverse complement strand
TTCCCGCTTTGCGGAAACATGCAACGGCGAAGCTGAGCCCTAAACGTGCCACCTGCCTTTTGTCGTATTCCGCTTCGCTACATACAACAAAAGACAGGAGTCCCACATCAAGCTGTATCCCAGAAAATCGCAAGCGAATTTTCTGATATACAACTTAATGGAGCTCAGCTTCGCCGTTATGTAAAGAAAATTTATGAATAAATATAATACAAATATTAAAACATTAAGTTGTTCTTGTCTAGATTGGCAAGAAAGTAGATCTCAATATGGATTAAGTGATCCAAGAAGATTATGTAAACATATAATCAAAAAACTTGATTTAAATAATTTAGCATTTGAAATATCTAAATTTAAAGAATCCATTAAATTTTATCAAGAAAAAGAGTGGGGGGGGTTAAAAAAAGTTTTAATAAAATCATTGAATTAGATAATTTTATTTTACAAAATTCTCACTTTGTAAGTCTATAATTTTAGAGGTGACAAGCTTTTGTGCTTGAGTATCAAGCTTTAGGAATTCTTTCTCAGCATCCTTATCAAAAGCAATTTTATACATTTATCCCTGCTTTTTTAAACACTTCTTCCAATGGAACAATAGTTGATTTTCCAGATTTAAGATTATCTATTCTTTTATCTGCAACCATTTCATCAAGTTTATCAAAATATAATTCAATTGCTTTTTCGACAAGACTTGTCCTTGTTTTATCTAGTTCTTGTGCATATTCATCTAATGTTTGAACTATATTTTTTTCAAGTCGTATATTTATTGCTTGTTTCATAGTATCTACCTTGTGTGATTTTGTATCTACAATTTTAGTGCATTAAGGTTTTTATGTCAAGATTTATAATAATTGGAATAATATTATGATATATTTTCAATCTGAATAATCACTAAGGAACATTGATGAGAATCTCTCAAAATTCTTTTCCATTTAAAGCTAAAACCACCTCTTCTAAGTCAGATATAGCTAGAAAAGTAGATATGAGTGTGAAAAAGTTAGATGTTACCCCAAAACCTACTATTATGGAAAAAAAAGATTCCACTTCCCTTAAAGTTGTTCAGATAGAAGATGATGATATAGATACAATGTTATCTATTCAAAAAGATTCATTTTCAGATAATCCATACTCACCATATCTTTTAGACCAAGCACATATATCAAAAATTATTAAACTTATGGGAGATAGTTACTAGAGATGGTATGTAACTTGTGTAAGAAGAAATTTTGTGGTAAATACTGGTGTATAGATTCTCATAATTATTGTTCCTTATGCTATAAAAGTGTTAAGTTTAAATGCTGTGTTTGTTCTAGTGAGTTAGAGCATATAGAATTTGTAAAAGATGGAAAAAATTACTGTTACTATTGCTACAGAAAAGAGTTAAAGTGTGATATTTGTTATGATATGATTATTAAAGATTATTATGAAGATTTTGGAAAAATCATCTGTACTAATTGTTACAATAATAATGCGAAATGCGATGCTTGTAATAGAGTTATCTCTCATATTTCTGATGGTGGCTATGAATATAGTGATGGGAGAAAAGTTTGTGGTATTTGTTATACTAGTGTTGTAGAAGAGAAATATTTACAAGTGTATTATGATGAAGTATCAAGCTTTATGAAAAGTATAGGTTTTAAAATAAAAAACTATACTACTCTTGACATAGAACTTGTTACAAAAAAAGAGATAGATACTCTTGGTCGGTGCAGTTGTACAACAAAGAGTTCAGATGAAAAAATCATAGAAATAAACTTTATAATAAAAATCTATTATGGATTACCAAAAATAATGTTTTGTGGGATATTAGCATATGAACTTTTTCATGTATGGGTAAAAATAAATACTGAAGATAATCTTACAAAATTCAAAGAAGAGGGTGTAGCTAATCTATGTCAGTATCTATATCT
>JAMOPZ010000285.1 GCA_027064245.1 Campylobacterales bacterium | reverse complement strand
GCTATTTTTAACTATGACGAATTTAGTTGCTGCCGAAAAACCTTTGGTAGTTGGAATGGAACTTCAATATCCACCATTTGAGATGAGTGACAAAGATGGAAAACCTTCAGGGGTTAGTGTTGATTTGGCTTATGCCTTAGGTAAATACCTAGGTCGTGAAGTTAAAATAGAAAACATAGCTTGGGATGGACTTATACCATCACTAAAAACTGGTAAGGTTGATTTGATAATATCATCTATGACTATCACTAAACAGCGCCAAAAAACAATAGATTTTTCAATACCTTATGCACAATCAAACTTAGCAATTCTTACCAATACAAAAAGTGGTATTAAAAATATAAATGATTTAAATCAAAAAGGTAAAAAGGTAGCAGTAAAAAAAGGTACAACTGGGCATATATATGCTGGTAAACACCTACAAAATGCTAATTTACTTGTTTTCGATAAAGAAAATGCTGCTGTTTTAGAAGTTATACAAGGAAAAGCAGATGGCTTTCTTTATGACCAACTTACAATTTATAAAAACTGGAATAAACACCAAAAAACTACTGTTGCACTTCTCAAACCTTTTCAAAAATCTCCAGAGCATTGGGGAATGGCAATAAAAAAAGGTAACGATGAATTTAAAGCAAAAGTAAATGCTTTCATCAAAAAAGCAAAAAGTGATGGAACTTTTGATAATCTTTCAAAAAAATACCTAACAGAAGCTAGAGCTACTTTTGATAAGCTTGGCATACAATTCTTTTTCTAGGGATAAACTATTTTAAAAGATTTTTTTATCCAAGAAATTGATCAAAAAAAAGATATAGAGACTAAAAAAAGTGTTTATATCTTCAACTTTTTAGTGTTAAGTTTGTCTATATTTACTCTTTTTTATTTTATGTTTACAAATATAAACTATGAATTCCAATGGGATAGTATATGGGAGTATAGAAAAAAGTTCATAGATGGTTTTTTTATGACTATCTATATCTCATTTTTTGCACTTATACTTAGTCTTCTAATCGGTGTTATATTTGCCTATGGTCAAAATTCAAAAGTTATAATAGTCAGATTTTTCTCACGCTTTTATATTGAGATTATCCGTGGAACTCCTCTTTTAGTTCAAATTCTTATATTTTTCTATGTATTTGCAAGTAATCTTGGTTTTGATAATCGCTATATAGTAGGGACTGTTATACTAGCCATGTTTAGTGGAGCTTATGTTACTGAGATTATAAGAGCAGGTGTCAAAAGTATAGATAAAGGGCAGTATGAGTCTGCTAAATCACTTGGATTTACTCCAACTCAATCTTATATGTATATTATATTTCCTCAAGCATACAAAAGAATATTACCCCCTCTTACAGGGCAATTTGCTTCTATAATTAAAGATTCTTCACTTTTATCTATCATATCTATTAGTGAATTTACGATGAATGCTCAAGAGGTTAATGCCTATACTTATTCAACGTTAGAAAGCTATATACCTTTGGCCCTTGGTTATCTAGCCCTTACCTATCCTATCTCTTATTATGCTAAAATACTAGAAAAGAGAATGAAGGATTAGGTTTGTATAAAATCTTACTTTTAGAAGATGATGAAATACTTTCACAAACATTAAATGAACTTTTAGAGATGCAAGGATATGAAGTATTTCTTGCAAAAGATGGTAATCTTGCACTTGATTTAAGTTTTGAACATGAATTTAATTTATATCTACTAGATGTAAATGTCCCTTTTTTAAATGGTTTTGATTTTTTAAAAGAGCTTAGAGATAGTGGTGATAAAACACCTGCTTTTTTTATAACAGCACTAAAAGACATAGACTCTCTTTCTCGTGGCTTTCAAGTTGGAGGAGATGATTATATAAAAAAACCATTTGAATTTGATGAACTTTTAGTTAGGATTAATGCAAAACTAAAAGTAAATATGGATGTAATTACTTATAAAAATCTAGAGTACAATATCAAAACTGATGAGTTGAAAAAAAATAGTGAAATCATAAATATACCTCAAGTAGATAAAGAGATATTTTTACTATTTTTAAAAAACTGTGGTAATATTGTAGATAAAAATTTAATCTTTGAACTAATGAAAAAAAATAGCGATGTTGGTCTTAGAGTTCACATAACAAAGATAAAAAAGCTTTTAGAAGTAGATATAACAAACATACGAGGACAAGGATATAGGCTTGAAAAAATCTGAAAAAGAATCATTACTTAAAAGTTTTTTTCTATTTTTTACTACTTTGACTATACTTAATGCTATTATATTTATTTTGTATTTTAATGAGCAAAAAAACTCCCTTCATATAGAAATTTTCAATAAAATTAAGCTATATAATTATACCTTTACTGATAAAGATATAAAAGTAGATATAGTACCTATACAAAATAAAAAAAACTTATTTAATTTAAATATAAAAACTAATGAAATCTTTGCCTATTTTGATATACCAAATTCAAAAACTAGCACTCTAAAAATCATCTATCCGTATAATAAATATAGAGAAAAATTGAGCAAAATAAAAGAAAAAAGCTTATTGTATTTCTTTTTGAGTAGTATAATGCTATTTATACTCTCAATATTTTACTCTATATATGCACTAAGCCCTTTAAAAAATGCTTTTAGACTTTTAGATGAATTTTTGAAAGATATAATTCATGATTTAAATACTCCTATATCATCTATATTATTGAACTTACAAATTTTAAAACAAAAAAAATCAGATGAAGCTATAAAAAGAATAGAATTTTCAGCCAGAAATATAAGCTCTTTATATGGTAATTTAGAAATGATTATAAAAAATAACAATATTGATATAAAAAAAATAGAGATAAAACAACTCATTTATGAAAAAATTGATTATTACAAATATATTTATCCTCACATAGATTTTATAGTTGATATCCAAGTTTCACAACTTAAAACCTCAAAAGATGAATTTACTAGAATCGTAGATAATCTTTTATCAAATGCTTGTAAATATAACAAACAAAATGGTAAAATAATAATAAAGATTGATAAATATAGGCTAACTATAGAAGATAGTGGTATAGGTATAAAAAATACTAATAAAGTTTTTGACAGGTATTATAAAGAGACAGATAGAGGCATAGGGCTTGGACTTGATATAGTTCAAAAGCTTACTAAAAAACTAGGTTACACAATAAAAATACAAAGTAAAGTAGATATAGGAACAAAAATAGAAGTAACATTTAGGTAACACTTCTATGTCATAATTTCTTTATCAAAACAAGGATACAAAAATGAAAGCAAAAATAATATCGATAAGTTTGTTACTAAGCTTATCAAGCTCAATATATGCAGCAGAAATAGTTGTAAATCAAGATGGAATTCAAATTCAAACACAGGAAGAAAATATAGCTAAAAATGCATATGATCTCTCTATAGAATTAATTTCATTATCTAAAGAATTTGCAAACATAGCTACAAAAAATAATGAAAATTCACAAGAGAGCATGCTTCAACTCTCTAGTGATATTGGTACTATGGCTGATAGAATAGGAGAAATGGCTGACAAAATAATTAAAACGCAAGAAATTCAAAGTGAAAATCTTGAATTAACTCAAAAAAATATACTTCAAGCGCATAAAAACATATTAGATGCTGTAGAAAATATTGACTACCCAAAAGTTGAAGAAAATATTCAAATAGCCCAAAAAAATCTTACAAAAACTATAGAAAAGAACCAAGTTAATATTGATATTGCTAAAAGTAAAACTATTGATAAATTAATAGAAAAAATGAATCAAACTAATAAAGAATATAAATATCGTTATATGAATGAAATAAAAAATAGAATAACTGCACAAAAAAATCAAAATAGAGAAGAAAAAATGCATGAAATTATTAATATTATACATCAAAATAAAGAACAGAGGCAAAATAAGATGAGAGAAGAAAAAGAAATTAATAATAAAAACAATTCTGTTAATGAAATGCCAAGTAGTTTTGATAGCATGATGGACAGTAGTTTGGACAGTAGTTTGGACGGTAGCTTTGGAGGAATCGGTGGTGGTACTGGTGGTGGTATGGGTGGTGGTACTGGTGGTGGTGCTGGTGGTGGTATGGGTGGAGGAGGAATGTTTTAATGAAAACCATATATACTACTTTAATTATATCAATATTTTTAACAGGCTGTGCTACAAAAAATATACAAATAGATAGTGATAATGATGGAGTATATGACTATATTGATATCTGTAAAAATACACCTTCCTTAGCAGAAGTCGACAAATATGGTTGTGCATTAGATAGTGATAATGATGGTGTTATAAATCTATATGATAAATGTAAAAAAACTCCTTTATTGGATAAAGTAAATGCTAATGGCTGTAGTAAAAAATAGTCTAACTTTCAGCTTTACATGTAGAACGTTTTTGACTATAATTATATTATGAAAAAAATAACAATATTAGTACTTATTATCAACACTTTTTTATTTGCAAAAATAAATACTATAGTAAGTATTTTACCTCAAAAAACATTTTTGCAAGCAATTGGTGGTAATAAAGTAGATATAACTATAATGGTAAAACCAGGCAACTCTCCACATACTTATGAGCCAAAACCATCACAAATGAAGGCCATATCAAAAGCAAATATCTATTTTAGTATAGGAGTTGAGTTCGAAAAAGTATGGTTAGATAGATTTAAAAATCAAAATTCCAATATGAAAATAGTAAATATTTCTAAAGGTATTAGAAAGATAAGTATAAAAGGTCATTCTCATAATGAAAATGAACATAATGAAAAAAAAGACCCTCATATATGGACTAATCCAACAAATGTAAAAATAATAGCAAAAAACATATACAATGCTCTTGTAAATATTGATAAAAAAAATAAAAATTACTATAAAAATAATTTAAATAATTTTTTATTACACATAGAAAATACAGACAAAAAGATAAAAAGTATTTTAAAACAAAAACATTATAATTTTATGGTTTTTCATCCATCTTGGGGATATTTTGCAAAGGAGTACAACTTAACTCAAATATCTATAGAAATAGCAGGGAAGAACCCAAAACCTAAAGAGTTAAAGCATCTAATAGAAGAAGCCAAAGAGAACAAAGTAAGTGTTATATTTACCTCACCAGAATTTTCAGATGCAATAGCAAAACAAATAGCAAATGAACTCCAAATACCCGTCAAAAAAGTAAGCCCATTAAGTTTATACTGGAGTAAAAATCTTATAGATTTTGCAAAGGACATAGCAAATTAATTAATTTTAAATTATACTTTAAAAAAAGACAGTATAAAGACACTCTTGTGATATAATATTTGTATATTTAATACTATATATAGAAGAGAGCATCGTTCATGAAAAGACTTAAAAAATATACAGCTTTAGTAGTTGATGATGACTTAGAATCTCTTGATGGAATGGTAGATTACTTTACTTTATTATTTGCAAAAATTTATAAATCTTCAAATGCAAAAGATGCTTTAGATCTTGTAAATTTAAAAAAGCCAAATATAATATTTACAGATATAGAAATGCCTGAAACTGATGGCTTCTCTTTTATATCAACAATAAAAAATCAAGGAGAAAGTATACCGATAGTTATCATTAGTGCACATGATGATAAAGAAAAACTACTAAAAGCTATAAGACTAGATATTGTGGATTATCTCATAAAACCTCTTACTTCAGTAAAATTAAAAAATAGTTTAAACTTATGTATAAAAAAACTAGAAGTCTCAAAAAGTATAATTTGTTTAGATAATGGACTTTTTTGGAAAAAAGAAGCAAATATTCTTTTAAATCAAAACAAACCTGTAAAGCTAACTACTAGTGAAATAAAACTTTTAAAAATACTATTAGAAAATCCTAATATACCTGTTGATGGTGAAAAAATTTTTTACTATATATGGAGTCATACCACAAAAGAATACAATCCTAAAAATATACGAAATGTAATATATGGATTAAGAAAGAAATTAACATCTACTGATTTAATTCAAAATATATATGGCAATAAATACATGATAAAGCTGAAGGATATAGCTTGAACAAAGTAAATATAGATTATTCTCTTTTTGAAAATATTACAATTCTTATTGTTGAAGATGATCAAAGTGAACTTGAAGAATTATGTGAATTATTTAATGTATATTTCAAAAAATGTCATAGTGCAGTAAATGGTAAAGATGGCTTAGAAAAATTTTTAAAATATCATCCAGATATAATTTTAACTGATTATGGTATGCCTCTAATGGATGGTCTTGATATGGCTGAAAAAATAAGAGAAATAGACAGCGAAGCGACTATTGTATTACATACTGTATTTACAGACATAAATACTTTCTTAAAAGCAATTAAATATAAAATTTCAGGCTATGTAGTAAAACCAACTAATGTTAGAGATCTATTAAATATTTTAGCAAAAGAATCTAGTCATATTTTAAAAAATAGAGATTTAAAAAAGAAAAATCTTCTGATGCAATCAATCCTAAATGAATTTCCTGAACCTATGATGGTTACTGATTTAAATCATAACGTATTATTTGCAAATAAAAAAATAAAAAATAATGGATTTTGGACAAAAGATAAACCTATCAAATGTCATAAAGCACTACATGGATTTGATAATTTTTGTAATAATCAAAGTCACAAATGTGATAATATAGAAGCTATTAATGTAGGACATAGCATTATGCGTTTACATGAAATTATTAGTAAAAATGGTAATAAATTATATCTAGATATAAAAACCATACCTTTAAAAGATGAAAATAATAATATATATGCACTATTAAAAACTATTCAAGATAAAACAAATGAGAAAAAAAGAGAATTGACACTTCAACATACAATCAATCACGATGTATTAACAGGTATTCCTAATAGAGTATTATTAAATGACAGATTAAATCAAGCAATACTAAGAAGTAACAGAGATAAAACTTGTTTTGCTGTAATGTTTTTAGATTTTGATGGATTTAAAAAAATAAATGATAAATATGGACATAAGATAGGAGATATAGTGCTGATACAAGCAACTTGTAGAATGCAAAAATCAATACGAAAAATAGATACTCTTGCAAGAATTGGTGGTGATGAGTTTATAATTATATTAGAAGGTATATCAAATAAAAATGAAATTAAAAATCTTACCAAAGAAATATTAAAAAAATTAAGGTCTAATTATATTATAAATAAAAAAATAAAAATAAAAATGACTTCTTCTATTGGAATAGATATATACGACCCAAATAAAATGAAAAAGTCCAAAGAAGAACTACTTCAAAATGCAGATAATTCTATGTATGAAATAAAAAAAACTGGGAAAGATGGGTTTAAATTTAACTTAAATGCACTTATAAATGAATAAAGAAGAAAAAAAAATACTTTTACTCATAAAAATTGTACCAGCTGTTATAGGTATATTGTTTTTTATTTCTACAAGTTATATAGTTTTTAGAAATACTATTCTTCATAGAGATGAAGCAATAGCTGATATCAAACATAACTACATAAAAACAGAAAAAAATATGGTTAAAAATGAAGTTAACTCTCTAATTAGAAGTATAAAGTACAAAAAAAAACTTGCTGAATCAAATCTAAAAAAGAATCTAAAATCTAGAGTAGATGAAGCATATGCAATAATTTTAAATATCTATATACAAAATAAAAGTAAAAGTAAAAAAGAAATTCTAAAATTGGTAAAAGATGCTTTAAGACCTATAAGATTTCATAATGGAAGAGGTTATTATTTTATATATTCAATGGATTTAAAAAATATTTTATTACCAATTAGCCCTGATCTAGAAGGAACAGATTTTTCAAACTATCAAGATATTGAAGGTGATTTTGTTGTAAAAAATACTGCTAAACTAGTTAAAAAAAATGGTAGTACATTTTATACTTGGTATTGGAGAAAACCATATAATTTAGCTATAAATTATAAAAAAATTGGATATAACAGATACTTTAAACTACTTGATTTGTTTGTCGGAACAGGAGAGTATGTTGTCGATTTTGAAAAAGACTTACAAAAAACAATCTTAAATGAAATAGAAAATCTAAAATATGATACAAGTGGTTACTTCTCTGTATACACTTATAATGGAGAATTATTAACACATGCAAAAAAATCTATATTAAGACAAAACATTATTAATGAGAAAAGAGAAAACAATAAATTTACTCTTGATAAAAGTATAAAAATTGCACAAAATGGTGGTGGTTTTATAAATTATACAAATAAACATATAAAAAAAATATCCTATGTAGATAGTATTGATTCTTGGAGATGGATTATAGAAGCAACTGAATATACAGACTATATAGATGAAATAATAGAACTAAAAAAAGATAAGTTAAAAGAACAATCAAGTAAATCTATTTTAAAGATAATTTTTCTTTTGCTAATTTCTGGAGTACTACTAGCTGTTATATTAATAATAATAACTAAAAAAATAGAAGAAATCTTTATACGATATAAAAATAATGTGATAAAAGAATTAAAAATAAATAAAAAGAAACTATTATTAGCAGAGCATCAAAATAAATTAGCAGCACTTGGTGAAATGCTAGGTAATATCTCTCACCAATGGAAACAACCATTAAATGCAATCGGATTATCATTAAGTAAAATAATTTTACTAGATGAAAATAATAAACTTACAAAAGATATTTTAAGAACAAGTCTAACTAGAATGGAAAAAAATATCATACATCTTTCAAAAACTATAGATGTATTTCGTGATTTTTTTAAACCAAATATTAAATATAATGAATTTAAACTAAAAGATTTAATAAAAAATACAGTTGATATCACACAAGACTCATTTACTAATAATCACATAGATTTATCTAGTTTTTGTGAAAAAGACATAATGTTGCAAGGAGATAAACAAAAATTAGAACAAGTAATGTTAAATATTTTAAATAATGCAAAAGATGCTTTATCTTCAAATAAAATAAAAAATCCAAAAGTATATATTAATACTAAAATTAACGATAATCAAGTAATTATTTCAATAGAAGATAATGCTCTTGGAATTTCAGATGACATAAAAGATAAAATTTTTATACCATATTTTACTACAAAATTTAAATCTCAAGGAACGGGTATAGGTCTTTATATGTCAAAAATGATTGTTGAAAATAATTTTCATGGTACCCTTACTTTTGAAAATAAAGATAAAGGGGCAATATTTATAATAACAATTCCACTATACTAATGAAAGCTAGCTACAAGGTTACCTACTAATAAATTCCAACCATCAACTAAAACAAAGACTAATAGCTTAAATGGTAAAGAAATCATAACAGGTGGAAGCATCATCATACCCATACTCATGAGTACTGAAGCCACTACCATATCTATGACTAAAAATGGAAGATATAGCAAAAAGCCTATCTGAAAAGCTGTTTTTAACTCACTTATTATAAAAGCTGGCATTGCCACAGTGAGTGGAACATCTTCTATATTTTTAGGATTTTCAAGTTTTCTTATACGAAAAAATAGAGCTAAATCTTTTTCCCTCGTATTTCTAACCATAAAAGCTTTAAAAGGTTGAACACCTTTTACAAATGCTTCTTGATAACCTATCTCTTGAGCTAAATATGGCTTTACTGCTATATTATAAGAGTTCGTAGCAATTGGTTCCATAATAAAAAATGTTAAAATTAAAGCTAGTGCTACCAAAACTTGATTTGGAGGCATCTGCTGCGTTCCTAAAGCTTGACGTAAAAATGAAAAAACTACAATAAGTCTTAAAAAGCTTGTTCCAATAAATACCATAGATGGTGCTAACACAAGTATAGTAAGAACAACCAATAAATTCAGACTAGTTACTAGTTGTTCTGGAGAATTTGGAGCACTTAAACTAAGATTTACTGTTGGAATTGCATCTGCCCCAACAAGTAAGTTGGTACTTAATAGCAAAAAAAGTATAATTATTTTCTTCAACTATTTTACCTTCGCGGTTGTATCTAATATACTCTTTTGAGCTTTATCTTTTGTTCCACTATCAAGTGAGAAAAATTGCAAATCAACTCTTCTATTTTTAGCTCTTCCTGCTTCTGTAGCATTTGAGGTAATTGGGTCAAACTCTGCTTTTCCAGCAGCTTCAATCTTCTTTGGATCAATTCTATCTTTTATAAGTTCTTTTACAACACTTACAGCACGAGCAGTGGAAAGCTCCCAATTATCTTTATATGAACTTGTACTATCAGGAGGA
>JAMOPZ010000284.1 GCA_027064245.1 Campylobacterales bacterium | reverse complement strand
ATTATAGTTTTTTTATTTAAGTGTTCACCTTTTTTATATACTCTTTTTACTATAGGCTTTGCATCTTTTACATATGATTGGTTATTTAAATTTGAAAGAATAGAGAAAAGCTCATCATAATCTTTTAATTTAAAACTATATACTTTGTTAAATCCAACATCTTCAAATTCAAGATTAAAATCATCAAGCAATATAAATAATGCCCCGTTAAATTTTAGTCTTACTTTTATAATATTAGAAAATGAATAAACTTTATTATCTCTTATATAGTATCTTAAATTTTTGTTATATTCTTTTAATCCAGAGCTATTATAATATCTTGTATAACAAAGTTGAGTTTTATCTACCCAATAACAACTTTTAGCAAATACAAAAGAGATAGCTAAAGACAATACTATAACACTTTTCATCATTATACTCCTCTTTTATTATCCCATACTCTTATATGTAATCTATCGCTATATTTATATCCATTTTCTAAAGCAAACTTTATCACATCTAGACTATTTTTATCTATAATCTTTGCTGTATCACCTAAAGGCATAATATATACTTCACAAGCAGGAAGTGAAGATAAAATATCTTTTATCTCTTTTGAGGCTAATGGTAAAAATTCTTTATCAACTACAAATTTAAAATATGCTTGATCTGTAAAATTTATAATAGCTTTTAGGGTTTTATTATTTACCCTTTTTTTTAATGGTTCTTTTGAATTACTAAGCTTTACACTTATAGAAAAAAGTATCTTTTTTTGCCAATCATATTTAAAATCTATATCCAAAGAACCATTTGTTTCAATAGTAAGATTATAATCATTTAAGATATAATACTCCAAAAGTTTTTGAAACTCTAAATCATCCCAATAAAGTAGTGGTTCTCCACCTGTTATAACTATATCTACTTTATAGTTTGGTAGATATTTTTCCACCTCTTTTAAAAGATCTTTATGATTTGTATATTTACTCCAAAAATCTCTAAATGCTATATCTGAAGCATAAAAACTATCACAAGAGCATTTTTTTGTTCCACTTGGTGTTTCATACTCCACCTCAAAACCAGCACACTGCATATTGCACTTTCCAAATCGTATAAATACACTAGGGGTCCCTACTTTTTTACCCTCACCTTGGATAGTTGGTCCAAAAATCTCATTTATCTCTAACAATAAACAACACTCTTACTTTTTGGAGTTTCATAATACTCAAGATGTGATACTTTTATATTAAGTAATAACATCTTTTTTTGTACAATTTTTAAAAGCCATGCTGATATATTTTCACTTGTAGGTACAAAATCAACTATAATATACCCCTCATAAAGCTCTTTTATATAGTATGGCTGATCATTTAAAATAGAAAGATCGGCTATTTTATACCCATCTTCCATAGTATGAAGATTTTGTTTATTTGCATACAATGGTAATAAAGTAGAAAATAAAGGATCATTAATATCTATAATAAACTTATGATCTAAAGTATCATCTAAAAACCTTTTAAACCAATTTAGATGATTAAAGTCTGTTACCATACCATTTTGGAGGTTATCACTTTCTAAATGTACAATAATCTTACCTTGGTGACCATGTAGATGCCTACATTTTAAACACTCATCAAGTGCAAAATCTTTTTTTAACTTTTGTGACCATACTCTATGACCATAACAAAAATCAAACTCTTTACTTATTTGCCAAAACATTATTTACCTTCAACTATTTATTATTTGTATCTCTTAGTATATCTAAACTTATCTTCTATATATTTTATTTTTTTAAAATATTGTTTATAAAATGGTAAACTAATATTTTTAAAACTATTTTTATTTTTATAAAGATTTATATACCATTTAAATTTTATATTGTACTGATTTAACATATTTATTGATAATAATGTTTCATTAATATTACCAAGATTTGAT
>JAMOPZ010000283.1 GCA_027064245.1 Campylobacterales bacterium | reverse complement strand
AGATGAAGAAAGAGAATCTATAAAAAATACACATACAAGGTATCAAGGATATGCCGAGCATTTTAGAAATATATTTGATAAGTATTTCAACCAAAATATCGGTGCTTTTGATGCTGCTTATAGAGTGACAGTTTATACCATGAGAAGGACTGCTGCAACAAATGTTTATAAAAAATTTGGTATTGTTCATGCGAAAAGATTTTTAAATCATACTGAGATAGATACAACTATGAAGTATCTTAATATTGAGGATGATATGGAGATGATAGATTATGGATTGTAAATATTATCGTGACAGTTTTATAAAAAATATGCTATAATTTAGTCACGATAAAAAAGGAGAAGATATTATGACAATCATAGATAAAATAGAGCGACAAATCAATGCTTTACCTGTTGATGAAATAGTACCTTTTTCATATATAAATTTAAAAGATATATCTAAAGATACAATTAGAAAATATCTTCATAGACTCCATGATAGGGGATTAATCTCTATTGAAAAAAGAGGTTACTTTAAAAAAATAGAGCCGTTTAATGAGTTTCTATTTGTCTATGGTTCACTAAAAAAAGGTTTTGATAACCATAAATTACTACAAAAGTATGCAAAAAGAGTAGGTAAAGCTTCTACTGTTGGAAAGTTTGCTATGTATGAGGATAGTTTTGGTAACTATCCATATTTAGTAAAAGAGCCTATAACTAAAGTGATGGGTGAACTTTATGAGATAAAACGAAAAGAGCTGTTAGATAAAATTGATGAGTTTGAGGGTGCTCCAGAGTATTACCAACGAAAAAAGATAAAAGTAAAAACTCATAAAGGGGTAAATCTAGCATTTGTTTATATAAGAGAGGATGAAGAGATACCAAAAGAGCAAGAAGCATTAAAAATATGGGAAAATAATACAGACTACAAAGTAAATAAACTTGATAGTTTTTTAGAAGGTTTACACTAAATGATACTAAGCACCACAAAACGATATAAAGCAGTTAATAATAATCTTGATACTTTAAAAATAAATAAGGATGATTTATATCAATTTGGATGTGAATTTGAATTTTACATAGATACAGCTAAATATAATTTGCAAGAAGTAGTTGAAGAGATTAAAAACAAAATTATAGAATTTACAGATGCAGATATTTTAGTAGATTTAGCTTCACTTCCAACTGATGCTGATAAAAACCATTGTGTGCAAATAAAGCCTGACCAGTCATTAGATGATAATGGTATAGAAATATCAATTCCTATAACAACTCAGAATGGTGTAAAGCATTATATAAATAAAATTCTACCTCTTATTGAAGAGTATGGATATACTAATGAAGATACAGGACTACATTTTCATATTTCAACTTTAAAACAAAATGGAGTTAATTTTAACTTTTATCTTTATATGCTTATGTGTCATGATACAAACTTACTATCTTCTTGGTTACCTCGTAGTGGCTATAGTCAAAATGTGATGGATATATTATCAAAAAATACAAAAGCAAAATCAAGAGAGATCAAAAGTAAAAAAGGGACTATTTGGAATCTTGAAAAAATAGACTCAAATCATATAGAGATAAAGGCTATTGGTGGTGTAGATTATCATAAAGAAGCAGATAAGATTATGAATGAGTTTGATATGTATGTAAAATATTTTGATGATATTTTAAACGACACAAACTCACAGTATAGAAAAGCATTGATAAATGAGCATAAGCAATTAATCCAATCAATCGATAAATCTACTAAAGAAGAGTTCTCTAAAGCAGTTAGTGAAGCTGGATTGATAAACTAATAAGAAGATTGATATGTGGCTATGCTTCATAAAGAAATCTAGCTACTTCATCTAATGAAAACATAATCTGTCCAAGAACTTTTTTAGAGTTCAACTGACCTTGTTGTCTTAGTCTATCAATCGTCGCCTCACTAAC
>JAMOPZ010000282.1 GCA_027064245.1 Campylobacterales bacterium | reverse complement strand
TATTCTTCCATTTTTATTGTCATACCACTTGTATTGTTTAGTCCTTGTGCAACTTCTGAAATAGCAGCAGCTGTCTCTTCTAAAGATGCTGCAGAAATATTTGAATTTTTAGTTAGTAAATCTACACTTGTAGATAAAACTGTTGAATTATTTTGTAATTCTTTACCTATATTTTTATTTTCTATTAACATTTTAGTAATAGACTTCCCAACAGTATTTACATCCTCACATAATTTTTTTATATCACCACCTAAACCATCTGTATTTGTTAATGGGATATAATTATAATTAGCATAGCTAGATAATATTTCCATAACCTGTTTGATATTTATCTCTAATATATTTAACATATCATTAATAACATCTTTTAATTTATTTAACTCTGGATTATTACCTTGAATTTTTATCCTTGCATCTAAATGACCATTTTTAATCTCTTGTGCTATTTTTTCTGTATCATTTATCATACTATTATCTAGTTGTATATTTGCTTCAATTTTATGAATACTACTATTTACCTCTTTTGCCATTTGACCAAACTCATCATCTGAAACAACTTTAATATCTTTTACTGTAGTTGATTCTTTATTTAAGTATTTAAAAAAGCTTGATAATCCATCTTTGAAATTATTTATAGAATTTGTAATATTTTTTGTAATATACAAAGATATAATTAGAGATATAAAAACAACTACTAATATTGTAACTATCAATAAAGTATTGATCCAAGATGTATAATCAGATAATTCTTGTTTTGTTTGAGTTACCTCTTTTTGAATATTATTTTTTAAGTCTGCAAAAGATTTATTTATCTCATCCATTTTCATAGTCAATGTTTGAAATGCTTGGTATTCCATATTTTCTGTTTTATGTAGCAATATATTTGATGTTAAAATTATCTTTTTTGATAATGATTCAAGCCTATCATAATATCTTGTAACTTTTTTAAAATTTTTTTGTTTTCTAACTCCTTTAGATTTATTAGTTTTACGAGCTACTTTCATTATCTTTTTAAGATTTTTATCGTATGCTTTTAAAAGTTTATTTAATTTAATATGCTCATCTGTCATATTTACATTTTTCATCAATTTGCTGTTTTGTGTTTTTATATATGAAAGATACCACTTATGAAAATTAGATTTTTTATAATCAGTATTACCATCAAATGAGGCATCAAAAGAAGCTGCCTCAGAAAGTTTTTTGTACCATATATCTCTATTATTTTTAAACTTATAAGCTATTTCATTTACATTTAATATTTCACCTTTCCAGTTGAAATATAAACTTGTTTTTAAAATATGCCATGATAACATATCATTTTTTAATTTGTTTAGTTCTTTAAATAGTACCTTTATTTTTTTCTCTAACTGTAAATTTTGACCCTCTAGTGGTAAAGATACAAATGATACTTGTTTTGCATATTTTGATTTTTGCACACCTTTTTCTAATATATCAAAATATATCTCCATCTTCTTAAGATTTTTTACAATATCTTTCTTATGAGAATGTGTAATATATTCTCTTTTATCATAAACACATTTTTCAAATGCAAGATTAAGATCTTTAGAGACACTAATAGCTTGAGATATAGCCTCTTTTTGAGGTAATTGAGTTTTTATCAATGAACTACTTTTACTGTTAATATTGTTCAATGATACAATACCTACTGCACCTATAACAACTGTTAAGATAACAATAATAAAAAAACTTAAACCTAATTTCTTACTAATTGATAAATGCATATCTTTCTCCTATACTTATTATGAGAGTATATCATATTATCTATAATAATAATATTAATTAGATATTTCGATTTTAAGCTTAATGGGGGGGGGAATTTTGATATAATAATGCAAAAATTTATATATTTATAGTTATAGATTATATAAATTATAAGGTAATACTATGAAAAACTTAAATATTGGTACTA
>JAMOPZ010000281.1 GCA_027064245.1 Campylobacterales bacterium | reverse complement strand
TATACTGGTACTAACAAAACCAGATACAAAGAATCTACAAATAACAAAAGATATAACACAAATACTTTACCAAATAGCAGTTAGTGCTGGTGTTTTGGTTAGGTTATAAAAGAGATAAAATGAATAGAAATATAGCAGTAATTTTAGCAGGTGGTAGTGGAAATAGATTTGGTTTAGATATACCAAAACAATTTGCAAAATTAGCAGGTAAAACAATTATAGAACATACTATAGAGATATTTGATAAACATGATTTAATAGATGAAATATGTATAGTTATTAAACATGATTGGAAATATAAAATTGAAGATTTTGTTATATCAAATAAATATACAAAAGTTAAAAAAATTATATCAGGTGGTGAAGAAAGAAAAGATTCTTCATTAAGTGCAATTAATTCATATTCAAATGATTCATCTAGTGTATTTGAAAATATAAATTTAATCTTTCATGATGCAGTAAGACCATTTGTAAGTGCTAAAATAATAGATAATGTTATAGAGGCATTATCACATCATAATGCTATAGATGTTGCTATACCAGCAACAGATACTATTATAGAAATACAAAATAATATAATATTAAATATACCAAACAGAGTAAATATGATGCAAGGACAAACTCCACAAGCTTTTAAGTTACAAACTATTAAAAAGGCTTATGAAATTGCCCAAAAAGATATTGATTTTAAACCTACAGATGATTGTGGAATAATTAAAAATTATATGCCTAACGAAGATATATATATTGTTAATGGTAGTTTAGAAAATATTAAAATTACACATAAACAAGATATTTCAATAGCAGATAAAATTTTTCAATCAAAGAGTTCTCAAAATAATTACATTCATAGCGATAAATTTTATAATGATAATTTATCAAATAAAGTAATTGTAGTTTTTGGTGGCTCTTATGGAATAGGTTTAGATATAGACAGTATTGCAACAAAATTTGGTGCAAAAGTTGAAAGTTTTAGTAGAAGTACTACCGATACAAATATACAGTCTTTGTCTGATATACAAAGAGATTTAAAATATGTACATGGTAAATATGGGAAAATAGATTATATTGTAAATACTGCTTCTATACTCATAAAAGAGCCTATAGAGATGATGGAATATTCTAAAGTTTTAGATACTGTTAATATTAACTATTTAGGAGCTATCAATATAGCTAAGGAATCGGTGCAGTATTTATCAGAAACTTCTGGGCAGTTGCTGAACTTTACATCTAGTTCATATACAAGAGGTAGAGCAAATTACTCTTTATATAGTTCATCTAAAGCAGCTATTGTTAATTTTACACAAGCCTTATCAGAAGAGTTTAGTATTAAAGACAATATAAGAGTAAATTGTATTAATCCACAAAGAACATTAACTCCAATGAGAACAAGTAACTTTGGGATAGAAGACCCTAAAACACTTTTAACTTCAGAAGCAGTTGCTTATGCTTCTATAAATACACTTATATCAAATATTACTGGTCAAATAGTAGATGTTAAATTGGAAAATTAAATGAGTAAATTTACAAAACTGATAAATAATCCAAAACTTTTTTTTAGTGATGCACTAAAAAAAAGAAAAAAGTCAGTTGTAAAAAAGCCAGTTACTTTAGATATTAAAGATGTAAATTTATTAACTCCATTTACTCATATTTTACATTCTGGGGAAGGGGAAAATGGAATCAACCATTTAAATTTATGGATACCATTTTTTTTAGAATCTGGTGTAAAATTTCTAGTAGTTACAAGGCATCTTATAACCTATGAAAATGTAAAAAATCAATACCCTCTAGTTGATGTAGTTCTTGCTAAAGGAAATAATGAAATTAAATATATTTTTGAAAAATTATTATTTTTAAAAGCTTGTTTTTATCCTTCAAATAATGGTATAAATATTCATCCTTTATACTTTAATAATATTAAACATATTTTTATAGGTCA
>JAMOPZ010000280.1 GCA_027064245.1 Campylobacterales bacterium | reverse complement strand
GAACTCATAGGGGTAAATCACAATATTATAAGACATCCAGATATGCCAAAAATTGCTTTTAAAGTATTGTGGCAAATGATACAAAGTGGTCAAGAGTTTTTTGGTTTTGTAAAAAACTTAAGACAATCTGGTGGGTATTATTGGGTATTTGTAAATATTATGCCAGATTATGATCTAAATGGTAGAATTATTGGATATACAAGTGTAAGAAGAAAGCCAAATCCTCAAGCTTTACAAACTATAATACCTCTTTATCAACAGCTTGTATCTGCTGAAAAATCAGGTGGTATGAATGGATCTTTAGGAGCAGTTACTGCTCTTTTAGAAGAAAAAAATATGGAGTTCAATGAACTTTCAATTGCTCTTCAAGGAGATATGTAATGCAATGGTTATTTAATAGAGTAAACTCATTTAAATTAGTAAAAAATATTATTTTACAACTTCTAAACCTTATGATAATTGGTTTTTCACTTACAGTGATGTTTTTTGATGATCAAATACCTAAAAATATTATGAATATTTTAAGTATATTAACAATGATTGGCTCAACATCTCTTGTTATTATAGGATATATGGCATTAAATAGATATTCTAAAAAAATAAAAGATATAGAAAAAGTAGCACTAAAAGCATCATCAGGTATATTTCATCATAGAATTACACATATAGATAAAACAGAAGATATAGGGGAACTTAGCTGGGCTATAAATGATATACTAGATCAAATAGAAACTTTTAATAGAGATATGAATGAATCATTACATTGTATAAGTGGGGGTAAAACATATAGAAAAATGCTTCCAAATGGTCTTCATGGTGATTTTGTAAAATACTCAAAAAGTATAAATGATGTATTACAAAAAATAGGAACTGCACAAAGTAAAGATGCTTTTATACAAGATATATTAAAAATAATAGAAGAGTATAAAAACAATGACTATAGAAATCAAATAGATACTACAGGTATGCAAGAGGATATTATAGGTCTTGCAAATGGGATAAATCAACTTGGTACATCTTTGGCTAAATTAAGTTTAGAAAATCTAAAAGATGGATTACAACTTCAAGATGGTGCAAATAAACTTGCACACAATATAAATATTTTAAATATCGCATCTCAAGAGCAAGCATCATCTTTAAATGAAACTACAGATATTTTAGATAAAATCACAACAAATATAAAAAACAACACTGAAAATACCATACAGATGGAATCTTATGCACAAGAGATCACCTCTTGTGCTTCAAGTGGTCAAGAATTAGCAGCTAAAACTACATCTTCTATGGATGCTATAAATGAACAAGTAAATTCTATAAATGAAGCTATATCTGTAATAGATCAAATATCATTTCAAACAAATATCTTATCTTTAAATGCTGCAGTTGAAGCTGCAACGGCTGGAGAAGCTGGAAAAGGTTTTGCTGTAGTTGCTCAAGAGGTACGAAACCTAGCAAGTAGAAGTGCAGAAGCTGCAAGTGAGATAAAAACATTAGTTCAAACAGCTAAATTACAAACTGATGAGGGTAAAGATATAACAACCAATATGATAAATGGATACAATGAATTAAATACAAGTATTTCAAAAACCATAGATTCTATTAAAAATGTTGCAAGTGCAACTAAAGAGCAAGAAGTGGGTATTACACAAATAAATAATGCTATTACAACATTAGACCAAAAAGCTCAACAAAGTGTACAAATAAATAAAGAAACAAGTATAATATCAGCACAAGCAAATGAGATAGCACAAAAAATTGTTGCAGATGCAACTGAAAAAGAGTTTTTAGGTAAAAATAGTATTATAAAAAACTAATGTTCAAGTACCACTCAGGAGTAAAAGTAATTATATAATAACTTTTATTTTAATTTGGTATATTTGTGCTACAAAATACTTGTTTATTAAGATTATAATGAAGGATTAAAATGTTATGTATTAAAAGAAT
>JAMOPZ010000279.1 GCA_027064245.1 Campylobacterales bacterium | reverse complement strand
AAATGCCCAAATACTTAGTGCTACTGCAAGTCCTGCTATTATATGTCTTATCATTTTGTCACCCTCATCTCTCTTATTTGTTTATTAAAATCTGCAATCTCTTTTGCCATTGCTTTTAGTTTTTCATCACTTATTTGACTTACTAACTCTTTCATCAAAATATTTTTTCTTTTTCCTGTTTTAAAATCATTGATTCTTGCATAAATAAAATCTTTATCTTTATCCAATAAAGAAGGCCCTATAATTCCATTTGCATAATCGTCATGACAAGCAGAACATTTTACAACATAATCATGACTTAATCTTTTAATCATCATAGTTATTCTAACTCTTTCATATGGTGATTTTATATTAAGATATGCATCTATTGTTGTTCTTACTTTAGTATCTTCACTATTATATTTTGTTGCATTTTTTTCTTTATTATATGCATAGTAAAATTGCCCACTATTCTCTTTTGATACTTTTTTAGTTGTGTCTTCTTTCACTACATTTTTTGTTACTTTAATTGGCGAAGGTTCAGCTACACTTTTTGCTTCTTCTTTCTTATCTTTTTGCCCACATCCACTAAGTAGTACTAAAACTATAGATATAAATATCAATTTCTTATGCATTTTTTTTACCTTTTCCATATATATTTGAGTAACTCTCTCCAGGAATAATTTTAATTATATCCACAGGACACATCTCTACACAAACACCGCACCCAACACAAGCTTCTCTTATCTCAGGAATAAGTCCACCATCTCTTTTAATCATTCCAATTGCGTCAGTTGGCGTTGGAAATGGGCACATAGTAGCACACAAAGTACATGGTTTGTCTTTAGTTTTTTCTAATTTAACCAAAACCTCTTTTTGTAACTGCTCTTTTTCATTTTCATCACCTCTTACATCAACTTTTTTATTATCTTGTTCAGTTGATGATAATATTTTTGTATGATTATAAATATTATCTATTGCACTTTGCGGTACATTTTTATTGGTGAGCGCTAAACATGCATTGATATCATTTATAACAGCTATACCCATATCTACAAATTTGATATTATCATGTTCATGATCCAAAGCTCCTGTTGGACAAGCCAACATACAAGGAAAAGCTTCACATAAATAACATCCTCTCTTACTAGGATCTATAAAAGCCATACCAACACTTGCTCCACCATCTATATCTTCTAATTCTATTGCATCATAAGGACATACTTGAAGGCATTGTCCACATTTTATACAAAGCTTTAAAAACTGTTCTTCACTAACAGCTCCTGGCGGTCTTAATATAAGCTCACTTGATTTTAAATTTGGAGCAAAATATATACCTGCACTTGCAGCTACACCTAAAACTCCCAATCCTGTCATCTGTCTTACAAATTTTCTTCTTTTTTTATCTTCTAAAGTCAAAGGATATCTCCTATATTTATCTTTGGATGCAAATCTTTGGCCAATTCTACTGGTTCAGAAATTGGTGCTAATTTAGCTAAAAAATTTATGATGCCAATAACAGGTGAACCATAAAAAAACTTTAAACTAGGATTAAAAAACCACATTTTATCTGCATAATAACGTTCTACATGAGGTGTATCACCTATTCCATCATTGTTTCTATCAAACCCCTGATAATTATCCCAATAATTTCCATCCCAAATATTTTGTTCAACTTTTGTGTTATAAGAGTCATTGATTATATTTTCTATATTACCCTTAATAATATTATTTTTAAAAATATTTGCAATACTAAGTGAATGAAAATGTACAGCTTCACTGTTATATAAGAGTTTATTATTATTTATATAATTATGAGTATCAGGTTGAAAAGGTGATCTATCTATATATAATCCTCTAGCACAATAAATCATAGTATTATTTTCAATAGTATAATTTGTAGCATCTTTTAACCCTATACCAAGTCCTGTTGTTCCAATAGAGTTTTCTATTACATTACCTGTTGCTAT
>JAMOPZ010000278.1 GCA_027064245.1 Campylobacterales bacterium | reverse complement strand
ATCAGTTTTTAAAGAAGAAAGCCCTAGTCCACTTACATTTGCCATAACACTACCACTTGTTGTAATAATATCATCTTTTGTCTCACCCATTTGGAATGTTATAACAGCCCCAGAAGCAGTACTATTTTTACTAGCTTGTAACAGTGACATACCATTATAGTTTGTTTGTGAAGCTATATTATCTATTTGATTTAGAAGTTTAGTTACATCTTTTGCAATTGCTTCTCTACCTTCAGTAGAAGTTGTAGCAGTACTAGCTTGAGTTAACTTTTGTTTTACTATATCTAAGATATTAGATTGTTCAGCCATAGCTTTATCTGCAATTTGTACCATAGCAACTGCCGAGTTACCATTACTAATTGATTGACCTAAAGAGCTAGCTTGTGTTCTTAATTTATCTGAAATTGATAATCCAGAAGCATCATCACTTGCTTTATTAATTCTTAATCCTGAAGATAATTTTTCTAATGAATATGATAACGATCTATCTGTATTTGCCGATGCTTCAATAGCATTTAATGAATTTATATTTGTTGTAATTCTCATAATTTTTTCCTTTTTAAGTATTATGACACATTGTGATCTTACTCACACCCTCTAACATTCCTGCAAAATTTTACAGGCATAGGGTTTTTCACCCTTTGGAACCAATCGATCCCTACACTGCAAAAAGCTTTTTTTTAAAGTGCTTTTCGCTTTTGATATTGGAAGTATGACACAACAATTCTTAAAATTAGATTAAATTACAGAAAGAGATTGTATATTTTTTAATAATTGCTCTGCATTAGGGTTGATATAGTATCCACTTTGTATCTCCACATCCCCTAGTTTTGACTTTATTATAAGCTTTAATTCCCTCTTTCCTTGGTTGTGAGATACTATATCAAAAATATCATATATTATTTTATCATCATTACTAAATTCTATGCCAATTTGAAGTGGCGGTAAGTTTTTTTCCTTTTTTTTACCCTTTTTTAATTTTTCTGTTTTTGCATCTTTGAGTGATTCTATCTTTTTTAGTGAAAATTTTGTACCAAAATCATCTATTTTTACCCCAACTTTAAAAGCTATTGGTTTAGATAGATCAAAATCTTCATTAAGTTCTTTAATTCTATCCTCAAAAAGCATCAACTCAAAAGATCCATGAAGATCCATAATAGTAGCTATTCCAAATTTATTCCCTTTTTTAGATACTTTTTGAACTATCCCTTCCACTTGACCTACAAGAAGTGTTTCACTACCATCTTCTAAAGTATCAAAATCACTACTTTTTGTATAATTTATCTCATCTAATGTTTCCCTATATTTATCTAAAGGATGTCCTGAAACATAAAATCCCAAAGATCCTTTTTCAAACTCTAAAATCTCTTTATCATCAAACTCTGGCATATCTTTTAACTCAATTTTAATAGTAATCATATCCTCATCATCACCAAATAAACTACCTATTACCATCTTTTTTGCCTGTGCTGCTTTTCCTGCAGCTTCTACGATATCCTCTATTTGCTCCAACATAGCATGCCTACTATATCCAAAACTATCAAATGCTCCTGCTTTTATAAGTGTTTCAATTACCCTTTTATTTACTTTAGAACTATCTATTCTACTTACAAAATCACTAAAATCTTTAAACTCCTCATCACCTCTTGAGTTTAAAATAGAGTTTATAGCAATATCACCTGCACCTTTTAAGGCACCCATACCAAACATAACAACCTCACGGCCATCTATGTTATCTGCACTAAAAACTAGATCTGATCTATTTATATTTGGAGGAACAAGGTCAAATCCCATCCTTTTTACCTCATCTACATATCTTACAACTTTATCTGTATTATCTTTTTCTAGTGTTAAAAGTGCTGCCATAAACTCTGCTGGATAGTAGTTTTTTAAATATGAGGTATAAAATGTAACCATAGCATATGCAGCACTATGAGATTTGTTAAACCCAT
>JAMOPZ010000277.1 GCA_027064245.1 Campylobacterales bacterium | reverse complement strand
CTGATTTAAGTAACTATAAAATTCGACCAGTATTAGTAATAAAAGAATTAGATGAAGAAGATGTTATATGTTTACAATTGTCGTCAAAAGATAAGAAAGATAGAATTAGTATATCAAATAATAATTTGATTGATGGAAAAATACACAAAGACTCTATTATAATAATTCCTAAGAATTTTACTATACATAAATCAACTTTGATAAAATATATTGGTAAGATTAGTGATGATAAATTAAATATAGTTTTTAAAACTTTTTGTAAAGATTTAGGATGTAATAAATGAAGATATTAGTAACAGGAACAGCAGGGTTTATAGGATATCACTTAGCTACTAAACTTCTTGAATTAGGTCATGAAGTCATAGGACTAGATAATATCAATGACTATTATGATGTAAACCTAAAATATGCAAGATTAGAAAAATTAGGAATTTCAAGAGATGAGATTGAAAAAAGTAATTCAAAATTAAAAATTCATAATTCAACATTTTCACCACTGCATAAGTTTTATAAAGTAGACCTAGAGGATGCAGAAGCTATTAATCATATATTTAAAGTTGAACAATTCGACGCAGTGGTGAATCTTGCAGCACAAGCAGGAGTAAGATATAGTATAGAAAATCCACATGCTTATATGAATAGTAATATCATAGGATTTATAAATATACTTGAAGCTTGTAGAAACTACAATGTAAAAAACCTATCTTATGCAAGTAGTAGTTCTGTATATGGACTAAATAAATCTCAACCATTTAAAGTAGAAGATAAAACTGATACTCCAGTATCTCTTTATGCAGCAACTAAAAAATCAAATGAACTTATGGCTCATACATATAGCCATCTTTATGGTATTAAGACTACAGGATTAAGATTTTTCACTGTATATGGACCATGGGGCAGACCAGATATGGCACCTATGCTTTTTACAGATGCAATTCTGAATGATAGAGCTATCAAAGTATTTAATCATGGTAATATGAGTCGAGATTTTACATATGTAGATGATATAATAGATGGTATAATAAAAGTTATAAAATCACAACTAAATAATTCAAAATTAAACATTCAAAATTCAAAATTGTTCAATATTTATAATATTGGAAACAATGCCCCAGTATCCCTTATGGATTTTATTCAAACTATAGAAATAGCTATAGGCAAAGTTGCAACTAAAAACTTCCTTCCTATGCAAGATGGAGATGTAGAGTCAACTTATGCAGATGTAAGTGGATTGATTAATGACTTCGGTTACAAACCAGATACTGAGCTTAAAGATGGTATAGAAGAGTTTGTGAAATGGTATAAAGAATTTTATGGAGAAAAATAATATGACTAAAGAAATAAAAAAGTGCCTTTTCCCAGCAGCAGGATATGGAACAAGATTTTTACCAGCTACTAAGGCTATACCAAAAGAGATGTTACCAGTTTTAACTAAACCACTTTTACAATATGGTGTAGAAGAAGCTATAGAAGCAGGTATAGACACTATGTCAATTGTTACTGGTCGTGGAAAAAGAGCAATCGAAGACCACTTTGATAGATCGTACGAACTTGAACATCAAATAAATGGAACATCTAAAGAAAATCTTATGAGTGATATAAGAAGTATAATAAGTAAATATACTTTTAATTACACAAGACAAATAGAGATGAAAGGTTTAGGTCATGCCATATTGATAGGTGAGTCGTTAATAGGCAATGAACCTTTTGCAGTTATACTAGCAGATGATTTATGTGACAATAATAATGATACTGTTCTTACTCAAATGGTAAAACTATATGAAAAATATCCAGACAAATGTATAGTAGCTATTGAAGAGATACCAAAAGCGAATACACGCAAATATGGTGTAATTGCAGGTGAATTAATAGAAAATAATCTATACAAAGTAAATGATATGGTAGAAAAACCAGAGCCAAAAAATGCCCCATCTAACTTAGCTATAATTGGAAGAT
>JAMOPZ010000276.1 GCA_027064245.1 Campylobacterales bacterium | reverse complement strand
TGCAGGTGATAATGCACGACTTACAAACATCTCTTTAATTGGAGTATATTCTATACAATCTATATTTTCACCATTTAGTTGAGAACTTACAGCATTTATTCTTACCCCTTTTACCCCTACAACTGCGCCTATTGGATCTATATTTGGTTCATTTGTACTTAAAGCAATTTTAGCTCTACTACCTGGGATCCTTGCACTTCCTTCTATATTGATCTTTTTATCTTTTAATTCTGGTACTTCATTAATAAGTAAAGATTCTAAAAATTTTGGACTAGTACGACTAACTTCTATTGTAAGTCCATGTTTTTGGTCTATATTTACCCTTTTTATTACAGCTTTTAAGGCATCACCTACTTTAAAAAATTCACCTTTTATTCTATTTTTTCTAGGTAAAATACCCTTTACTTCACCATATTCTATAAAAGTATTATCATTTTCATCTACTCGTGTAACAACACTTGTAATTGTTTTTCCTACTTGATCATTGTATTTATTGTATAGATTATCTTCTATATGTCTTTGTAGTCTATATTCTAAATTTGAAAAAAGAATAGTTGCTGCATTTCTTCCCATAGATTCAAATTCAAGATCATAGCTTAAGCTATCTCCTATTTCAAGATCTGGATCTAACTCTTTAGCTTCATCAATACTAATAAAATTTTCTTTATTTATTAGTTTTCCCTCAACACCATGATCTTTTTCCCAATCATTTTGTTTTTCCCGTACAGTTCCTGTTAATCTAGGATCATCATTTGGTACAACTTCTATCTTTTGAGCCAATTTTAACTCTTTTTTTTCTCTATTAACATGTGCTTCATATACTAAACTATCATCAACCATTTTTTGAGCAGTTTTTATTAATGATTCTTCTAAAGCTACTGTAACATCAGATACTTTTAAACCTTTTTCATAAGCGATACTATCTATTATATCTATAATTTTTTCCATATATTTTCCTCTTTCAACAATGCAATGTTATATTTTGTGATATATTGCTTTGCAGGATTATATTTTATCTTAATTTTACTTTAAAAAATATAAATTTCAAAAATAATAATAAATTTTAAATCAATAAACTAGCTGCTTTAGTTTTATCGGGTAGTTTTTTACCTGATATTAAAATTTCTTTATTTGTTTGTTCATCTGTATATTTTACTTTGTATTGTGTATCTAAAGATGTTTTACCATAAGTGATAATAAGATCTGTAGCTAAAGCAAAATCATCTGATGAGGCATCTTTTTGCATCAGTGCTAACGGACCACTTGCATCTAAAATTCTAGCTTTATAATATTTGTTACTATTTGTTTTTGATAATTTTTCATTATCTTCTAAATTTCGTCCAATTATAAGTTTTGCACCATTGGGTAATCTTAAGTGTCTACCAGCTTTTAAAGTATCTATATCTTCTACTTCTAAAGTATCATGCTCTACAAAATCTTTTAATTTTGCACTAAATTGTATCTCTGTTAAAAGACATCCACCACCTGGAGATTCAAAATTCTCAAGACCTATTTGTTTTGCTAGTTCTAATTGTCTTTGTCTATTTCTTCCGCTTATATCAAGTAATTTTTCTCTATCTACCCAACCTAATTGTTCTGGTTTTGATGGTGGTAAAAGTTTTGCACTAAGAGGTCTTATAATAAGATCATCATAGTTACTTAATTTTTTTACAGATTCTAAAGCATCTTTTCTTTGACTCATAGGTCGTTGTCCTAAAACTTCCCCACTTATCATAAATGCAGCATCAAATTTTTTTAGTAATTCTCCTGTATAACGAAACATAAAACCATGACAATCTATACATGGATTAAAGTTTTTTCCATATCCATGTTTTGGATCAAAAAGAACCTCTTGAAGATAAAGTTCTCTTAAATCTAATGGTACAAAAAGAACACCTATTTGATCACACATATTTTGCATATGTTCCATACGATCCATAGTAGATCCAAAACCTATATTTATATTGACTGCAACTACTTCAATACCTTGATCTTTGATAAGTTTCATGGCAAGTACTGAGTCTAGTCCACCACTAAAAAGTGCTAATGCTTTCATATATACATCCTAAAAGTTAATAATAGATTATATCAAAAATTCATTAAGGATAGCTCTAAATATTAAGAATATTTAGGTAAAATTCATTATACAATTAAACAAAGGTTAAATAATAGTGAATAATAAATTTGATTTTACAAAAATAAGCAATGAGTGTATAAAATGTGGTAAATGTAAGCCTGTATGTACAATATTTGGTGTAAATGAAGACGAAACTACATCTCCTAGAGGTTTTATAGAACTTCTAGGCGCTTACAAAAGAGATGAATTAGAACTAGATATAAATGCAAAAAATATTTTTGAGAGTTGCTTTTTATGTACAGCTTGTGTAGAAGCTTGTCCAAATGATCTTCCAACAGATATGATAATAGAACAAGTAAGATATGATATAGCTAAAAAATATGGTATTGCATGGTACAAAAGAGCTTTCTTTTTTCTACTTAGACATAGAACTATTATGAATATTATGGCAAAATTAGGATGGGTATTTCAAACTTGTGGACTTAAAATAGATCATAAAACTCAAGGTGCAAAACTAAGATTTGACCTTCCTATAGAAAAAATAAAACCAATGGTAGAGGGTAGAACTTTACCATTTGCAAATAGAAAATCTTTTCTAAACTCATATCCAGCAAATATAAAAATAAAAAACAAAGATAAAAAATCAAATGGAAAAGTTGCTATTTTTATAGGGTGTATGGGAAATTATGCTTATACAAATATAGGAAAATCACTTTTATTTATCCTAAAAAAATTAAACTATGATGTTTTTATACCTAAAAAACAACTTTGTTGTGGAGCACCTGCTTATTTTACTGGTGATTTTGACACAGTAGATTATTTGATTAAAAAAAATATAAAATATTTTGAAACATTTATAGATGATGTTGAAGCTATAATTGTACCAGAAGCTACATGTAGTGCTATGATAAATACAGATTGGGAACATTTCTTACATGATCAACCAAGCTGGCAAAAAAGAGCTAAAGCAATAGCTCCAAAAGTAGTTATGGCTACAAAATGGTTAGAAAACAGTACAAATCTAAAAGAGATATTAGCAACAAACGGTAAAAAAATGGAAGATATAGTTACATACCACGATCCATGTCATGCAAAAAAGATGCAAGGAGTTGAAAAAGAGCCAAGGGAACTTTTAAAACAAAATTATACTATAGATGAGATGAGTGATCCAAATGCTTGTTGTGGTTTTGGTGGAGTTACTATGCAAAGTGAAAAATATCATATAGCAAAAGCAGTAGGTGTAAAAAAAGCAGCAATGATAAATAATACAAAAGCTACAGTAGTTAGTGCAGAGTGTAGTGCATGTCGTATGCAAATAACAGATAGTTTAGGAAGAACAGACTCTAATGTGATATTTAAAAATCCAATAGAGCTAATAGCAGATGCATTAAAAAATTAAATCTCTAATAGAGATTTAATAATCAGATTTATTGCTATCTTCAAAGTTAGATAAAAATTCTTCTAAAGAGTATTTATCTCTATGAGCTTGAGTCATAATATGTATTATAATATCTCCTAAATCTATAATGATCCAGTCTCCATCCTCTTCAGTTCTTAAAAACTCTTCGCCAGTTGGTTTTATATCTGTTTTTAGATGCTCTAATAGTGCAAAAGTATGTCTGTTGTTTAGTGCAGTTGCAATAACTACTTGATTTACTATATAATTTTTATCTGTTAGATCAAAAACTTCTATATTTTCTGCTTTGTTAAAATCTAATGATTTTACTATATTGTTAATTCTTTGTTCCATATGTTTTAGTACCTCATATTGTATTTGTTTTGGAATATAATCTAAGTTTAGATCTTTTCTTAAAGAGCTAGAACTTATATTTATATCGAAATTTATTGTTTGAAATTGTATTATATCATTTTTTACTTCAAAACCATCTCTTGTAATAACTACAAACTTAACTTTTGATTTTAAAAGTTCAAAATTATCCCATTTTGATAGATCTTTTAAATTATCACTACCTATAATTAAATATATATTTTTTATATTTTTATAAAGCTTTTTTAAAAATTTTATTGTTTGTATTGTTGGAGTTTTTTTCTTTTGTTTTATCTCATAATCTAATATATCTATTTTATTATTGTTTAAAAAAAGTTTTTTTAAAAGCTCTAATCTTACTTGCGGAGTTAGATGAAAATTTGATTTAAAAGGATTTAAAAAAGTAGGTACAACAAAAAGTTTATCTATATCTAATTTTTCTAAAACTTTTAAAGCAATAGTCTCATGTCCTATATGCGGTGGATCAAAACTTCCACCAAAAATAGCTATATTTTTCATAAAAGAATTATATCTACTATATCTCCAGCTTTTATATCTTCTGTATATTCTTCTTGAACTAAAAGTGCTATATTGCCTAACATATTTGTTAAAATTGCACTTGTTCCATCTCTTTTATCATCAAAATTTATATGATATGCTCCATCTTTATACTCTACATTACAAGCTGCAAATGATATTTTATTTTTTGCTTTTTTAGGATATGACTGGTCTGCTATAGCTTTTACTATTGTTAAAGATTGATCTGAGCCTTTAAATTTAAAAATTAAAGGTAAAATATAAAGTAAAAATGTAATAGTACTAGAGTATGCAAATCCTGGAAGTCCTACTATATACTTATCATCTTTTTTTGCAAAAAGTATATGTTGCCCTGGCTTTATCATAACCCCTTGAAATAGTACTTCACACCCTAGAGTATCTTTGATGATATCTTTTACATAATCATAGTCTCCAACACTAACACCACCTGTTGTTACAACTATATTTGCACTATTTAAAGCTGATTTTAGTAAGTTTGTAATACTTTGTTTATCATCTTTTACTACACCCATTTGTACTACATTTGCACCATATTTTGTAGCTATTGCTTCTAAAGTAAGATGATTTGAACTTCTTATTTGGGCATCATTTGTTTGATCTTGCCCAACATCTAGTATCTCACTACCTGTACTTGCTATTGCAACAGTAGGTTTGATATAAACTTCAACTTGCACTATATTTAAACTAGCCATTACACCTATGTGTGCAAAGTCTATAACAGTACCTTTTTTTATTAAAATCTCATCTTTTTTATAGTTTTCACCTACGGGTCTTACACTATATCCTTGATTTACTTTCTCATTTATAATAATTGTATTATCTTTTACAGTTACATTTTCTATAGGTATAAGAGTATCACTACCTTTTGGCATAAGTGATCCTGTAAAAGTTTTGATACAAGTTTGTTTTGATACTGTTGATTCTACAATAGATCCTGCTGGATTTTTATCTATTATTGTTATAAAATCTAACTCTTGATCCTCATATTTTATAGCATAGCCATCCATAGCAGATGTTTCAAACTCTGGAGAGTTTGAAGATGCTATTATATCTGTGGCTAGAACTAAACCTAAGCTTGAAGCTACATAAACTTTTTGAGTTGGTATAAACTCCACTTTTATATTGTTTAAAATCTCTTGTGATTGTTTGTAATTTATAAATTTTTTCATAACAATAATAATATCAAATTTTAGTTTAAAAGTTAATTGGATATAATAGCTAATATAATTAATAAACAAGGGATATAATTTTATGGTAAAAATTGTAAATTTAAAAAAAGCTTTTGGTCCAAGAGTGTTATTTCAAGATATTAATCTATCTTTAAATGCAGGAAAGAGATATGGACTTATTGGTGCAAATGGTGCAGGAAAAACTACATTTTTAAAAATGCTAAGTGGTGAAGAAGATATCACAGAGGGTGAAGTTCAAATACAAAGTGGAAAAAAAGTAGGAGTTTTAGGACAAAACCAATATGCTTTTGAAGATTTTACTTTAGCAGATGCAGTTTTATATGGGAATAAAAGATTATATGATGCTATAAAAGAGAAAGAGAAACTTTACCTAGAAGAGTATACAGATGAGATAGGTGAAAGATTAGGTGAACTAGAAATTATATGTTGTGAAGAGGATCCTACATATGAGTACGATGTAAAGATTACAAAAATACTTGAGTCTTTAGGTTTTCCTGCATCTACTCATGAGGATCTTATGAGTACTGTTACAGGTGGAGATAAATTTAAAGTTCTTTTAGCTCAAGTTTTATTTCCAAAACCAGATATATTATTTCTTGATGAACCTACAAATAACCTTGATATGCATACAATAGCATGGCTTGAAAATCAACTACAACATCACGATGGGACTATGGTAGTTATATCTCACGATAGGCACTTTTTAAATGCAGTATGTACACATATACTAGATGTAGATTTCAAAAAAATAAGAGAGTTTACAGGTACTTATGATGATTGGTATATAGCTTCTACGGTAATAGCTAAACAAAACCAAGTTTCAAGAGAAAAGAAATTAAAAGAGAAAGAGGAACTAGAAGCTTTTGTAAGAAGATTTAGTGCAAATGCATCTAAAGCAAAACAAGCAACTTCAAGACAAAAACAACTAGATAAACTAAATATTGAAGCTATTGAGGTAAGCTCAAGAAGAGATCCATCTATTGTATTTAAGCAAGAAAAACCAATAAGCAAAGAGATATTAGAGGTAAAAAACATCCATAAATCATATGGTGATGAAAAAGTTTTAAATGGTATTAGCTTTATGATGGAGAAAAAAGACAAAATTGCTTTAATTGGAGCAAATGGTGTTGGTAAAACTACACTTTGTGAAATACTTATGGAAAATATAAAGCCAGATGAGGGTGAAGTAAAATGGGGAGCAACTGCACAAGTTAGCTATTTTCCTCAAAATACTACAGATATAATTCAAGGGGATCATACTCTTTATGATTGGTTAAGAGATTTTGATAGACAAGCGGATATAGCAGAGATAAGAAATTGTCTAGGTCGTATGCTTTTTAATGGTCAAGAGCAAGAAAAATCTATCAAGAACTGTAGTGGTGGCGAAAAACATAGAATGATGCTTAGTAAAATTATGTTAGAAAAAAGAAACTTTTTACTACTAGATGAACCTACAAATCACTTAGATCTTGAAGCTATTATAGCTTTGGGTGAGGGTATTAGAGCATATGAAGGAAGTGTGATTTGTGTATCTCACGATAGAGAGTTGCTTGATGCATTTGCTACAAGAATTATAGAGATTCAAGAAGATGGTACTATTATAGATTTTGATGGTACTTATGAAGAGTTTTTAGCAACAAAAGAAGATAAGTAGATTATGTCAGCTGTTGGATTTATTGTCTATTTTATTGTTTTAATAGTAGTATTTTTTCTGAAGATTATATGGTAGATCATCTAAATCGATGGCTAAAAGATGCTAATATAAATTTCTTTATAAAAGAAAAATGGCTAACATATTTTTTAATATTAATTATGGCTGTTATTATGGTTTTAGGTATGTTTATAGATGATACAGGATATCAAGATAGTGTTAGCAGTAGTCTTAAAAATATAAAACCAAAAGAGACAGATGGCCTTTTTGGTTTTAATTTTGATGTATTTAATTTTTAGTATATGAAAATAAAGTTTATAATTCTTTTTATTTTGAGTTATTCTATATCTTATTGTGAAGATGACTCTTTTATTACTCAATATGAGTATGGAAAAATGTTGTATAATAAACCAAGAGGTATAAGCTGTGCAAAATGTCATGGTAAAGATGCCAAAGGGAAACAAATAGCAACATTTACCCATATTCATAATAAAAAGAGTTATAAATGTACTATAAAATCACCTAATATTACAAATGTAGATTTTGATACCTTTCAAGCTGTTTTAGATCCAAATATTGAAAAACCAAAAAAGAAATTTGATAAAACAAATATATGTAAAAAACTTATCTATGGTCATGTTATGCCTACATATTTTTTAACACCTCAGGAGCTAAAATCTATATATTATTATCTTATAAATAAAAAGAAGTATCAAGAGTAATATGCCATTATCAAATTTAAATAAAGAGCAGTTAGATTCTGCTATAGCTCCTTTAGGGCATAATCTTATAATTGCTAGTGCAGGAACTGGAAAAACATCTACAATAGTAGGTAGAATTGGTTATTTGCTAAACAAGGGTGTAAAACCAGAGCAGATATTACTACTTACATTTACAAATAAAGCAGCATCTGAGATGGTAAGTAGGGTTGCTAAGTTTTTCGATGAAAAAACAGCAAAAAAAATTGTAAGTGGTACTTTTCATAGTGTTAGTTATAAGCTTTTAAAAGAGTATGAAAAAAATATTACTTTAAAGCAACCAAGTGAACTAAAAACACTTTTTAAATCTATCTATGAAAAAAGAGTTATAGTACAATATAACGATGTAAAGCCATATGATGGAGGATATCTATATGATATATATAGTTTATATCTAAATAGTAGCTATAATGAGACATTTGAGCAATGGATATTAAAAAAAAATAATGATCATAAAGATTATACACTTATATATGAAGATGTTGTAGATGAGTTTAATAAAATAAAAAAAGAGTACGGGTATGTAAATTTTGATGATCTACTTTTAGAGATGCTACAACTTCAAAAAGAGAATGAATTTAATTTTACAGAGATACTTGTAGATGAGTATCAAGATACAAATCCTCTTCAAGGTAAGATTTTAGATGGTTTTCTAAAAGAGAATGTAAAGCACAAGGAACCAAAATCTCTATTTTGTGTTGGGGATTATGATCAAAGTATTTATGCTTTTAATGGTAGTGATATAGGTATTATTTCATCTTTTGATCAACGATATCCAAAAGCTGTAGTGCATACTTTGACAAAAAATTACCGTTCATTAGCTCCGATACTTAATCTTGCAAATAGAGTAATAGAACATAACCCTAGAATCTATGAAAAAAAATTAGAAGTTATAAGAGATCAATCTACATATATACCAAAACTACTTCAATTTGATGAACTTTATATCCAATATGAATTTATAGCAAAAAAGATTTCACAAAGTATAACAAATAGAAATGATATAGCAATAATTTATAGAAATAACTCAAGTGCAGATGGTATAGAAGCCAATTTAAGGGATATGGGAATAGAGTGCAAAAGAAAAGGTGGGCATAGTTTTTTTGATAGTAAAGAGATAAAAGCTATACTTGATCTTATGGTACTTTTAATAAATCATAATGATATGATGGCATTTATTCATATAGTAGAGTATGGTAAAAATATAGGAAAAGCAATAGCAAAAGATATCTTTGACGCACTCTTAAAAGTGGGTCATGGAGATATTTTTGATGGACTTTTTAACCCTGACTATGATATACGAAAACCGTATGAAAGTACAAAAATTACAAATGTACAGTTAGGTCTTTTTGATCATTTTTTAGAGATGGGTTCAACTGCAAAATTTGTAAATCTAGGGTGGGATGAAAAGTTTTTAAATAACTCTATTTTAAAACATCCAAAACTTACATTAGAAGGTGGAATATTTTTATATGAACTATACAAATTAATAAAAGAGTTAAAAAGAATATCAAATCCAACAAATATAATCAAGCATATCCAAGCCCATAAACTATATGCAGATATACTAGATACACTTTGTACAAGAAGAGCAAAACAAAAAGATGGAACTATAAATGAAAATATCAAACAAACTGCATTGTTAAAAGCAAAAAGAAAAGTAGAAACACTAAAACAACTTTCACTTAGACATACAAATTTAAAGAATTTTATAAATAGTATGATTTTAGGTGGAGGGGAACTTACTCAAGGTGGTGGGGTAAATTTGTTATCTATTCATGCTAGTAAAGGGTTGGAGTTTACAGAGGTTTATGTAGTAGATCTTATGGAGGGACGATTTCCAAATAGAACTTTAATGAGCAAAGGTGGAAGCCTAGAGGAGGAGAGAAGACTTTTTTATGTAGCAGTAACTAGAGCAAAAGATATATTATATCTTAGTTATGCATCTTATGATAGGATAAAAAAGTTAGATTTTGTACCTAGTACTTTTTTAAAAGAGGCAAAATTAATTCAATAATTATTTCATTTAAGATATCCTCTTAATAAAATTATGTTATGATTTTATTATGAAACAATTATATATAAGAAATATGTTATTTTTTAAAGAATATGATCTAGAACTTTATACAAAATTAAATTCTATTATAAAAAATGAAAAAAGATACATTATAAAATATTATAAGAATAGTTATAATATCTTTGATAAAATGAAAAATACTTATTTATATCAAATATCTTTAGAACAATATAAAAAAAATATAAAAAAAGAAGATTTAACAAATAGTACATATAATAGTTTTTTACTCTTAAAAAAAACTATTTACAATACTGTAACTCCTATTTTTACAAAACCATTTAATAGTAATAATGTTTATTTATCAAATATTTTATATATTGCAAAAGATATTTTTGATATACAACAAGCTTTAAATAATTTTGATATTACTAAAAAAAGAAAATTAAAAAATATACCAGCATTTATATTTTTTGGTACATTATTGGGTGATCATATACCATATATTATACAAAAGACTAAAGCAAAAAATTATAT
>JAMOPZ010000275.1 GCA_027064245.1 Campylobacterales bacterium | reverse complement strand
GTCTTACAGAAAAAACTAGAATCTATCAAGCCTCGACATCAGAACTTTTTGGTAAAGTGCAAGAAACACCGCAAAAAGAGACAACACCTTTTTACCCTCGTTCTCCCTATGCAGTAGCAAAAATGTATGCATACTGGATAACTGTAAACTATCGTGAAGCTTACGGTATGTTTGCATGTAACGGTATCCTTTTTAACCATGAAAGCCCAGTAAGAGGTGAGACATTTGTAACAAGAAAAATCACAAGAGCAGCTTCAAAAATAGCCCTTGGTCTTCAAGACAAACTTTACCTTGGTAATCTTGATGCCAAACGTGACTGGGGTCATGCAAAAGATTATGTAAGAATGATGTGGATGATACTACAAGCTGATAAACCAGAAGACTGGGTCATAGCAACAGGTAAAACTACTGCTGTTCGTGACTTTGTAAGAATGGCATTTAAATATGTTGGTGTAGAGCTTGAATTTAAGGGCGAAGGTGTAGATGAAAAAGGTATTATTAGTTCTGTAGATAAAGCCAGATTAGAAGAACTTGGCATAGAAAACAACACTCTAAAAGTTGGAGATGAAGTTGTAGCAGTTGACCCGAAATACTTTAGACCAACAGAAGTTGATTTGCTTTTAGGAGACCCAACAAAAGCAGAAACTAAACTTGGATGGAGCAGAGAGTATCAACTCAAAGAGCTTGTAGATGATATGATGGCATCAGACTTGAAACTTGTTGCAAAAGATCAGTATCTTAAAGATGGTGGTTATACCATAATGAACTATTTTGAGTAGGTAAAAAGGAGTTTTATAATGCACACTTTAAAATTAAATATAGAAGACTCAGTATTTGATAAAGTACTCTATTTTTTACAAAATTTACCAAAACATGAGGTGGAAATAGTTGAAGAAAAACTGATTGAAGAAGATTGGTCTTATTTGGAGTCTGAAATTGACAAAGGATTACACTCTGGAGTAAGTGAAAAATCACATGATGAAATTATAAGTGATATAAAAAGAAAATATGTATAATATACTATACTCTAATCAAGCACAAATAGATTTAGAAGATGCTATATCGCATATAGCAAACGAGGGTCAAACAAATGCTTTAAATTATTTAGCAAACTATGAAGATAAAATTGAACTTCTTAAATTGAATCCATTTATGGGTACAGAATGTAAAAATAAACTCATTAAAAGAGATTGTAGAGTACTGGTATATGAAAGTCATATTGTTATCTACAAAGCAAATAAAGTATTAAATGAAATATTTATAATAAGAATATATCACACTTCAGTTGATTATTCTAATAAATTCAATAAAGAGAAGATAGATGAACAAAAATAGCAAAATATACATAGCAGGTCATAGAGGACTTGTTGGAAGTGCTATAGTTAAAAACCTTGAATTAAAAGGTTATACAAACTTAGTATATCGTACTCATAAAGAATTAGACCTTTTAGATGCAAATGCAGTAGCAGAGTTTTTTGCAAAAGAGAAACCTGAGTATGTCATACTCGCTGCTGCAAAAGTCGGTGGCATAGTTGCGAACAATACTTATAGAGCTGATTTTATATATGAAAACCTACAAATTCAAAATAATGTAATACATCAAAGTTATCTAAACGGTGTAGCAAAATTATTGTTTTTAGGTAGTACTTGTATATACCCAAAAAACTGCCCTCAACCTATGAGTGAAGATAGTTTATTGACAAGTGAGTTAGAATACACAAATGAGCCTTACGCTATAGCAAAAATAGCCGGCATAAAGATGTGTGAAAGTTATAACCTACAATATGGTACAAACTTCATCTCTGCAATGCCTACAAACCTCTACGGTCCAAATGATAACTTTGACCTAGAGACATCTCACGTGCTACCGGCACTTCTTAGAAAGATGCATGAAGCAAAACTCAACAATACTCCAAAAGTAGAGATATGGGGGAGTGGAAAACCTAGACGTGAGTTCTTGTACTCAGAAGATATGGCGGATGCTTGTGTTTTTTTACTTGAAAATAGAGATTTTAAAGATACTTATGAGGAAGATGATAAAGAGATCCGAAATACGCATATAAATATAGGAACAGGTGTAGATATAAGCATAAAAGAGTTAGCTGAGACTATTCAAAAAATAGTAGGTTATAAAGGTGAACTCTATTTTGATAACTCAAAACCAGATGGTACGATGAAGAAATTAACAGATGTAAATAAACTCAATAGTCTTGGGTGGAATTATAAAATGGATTTAGAGTCAGGAATCAAAGAAATGTACAGATGGTATTTAGAGTAAGATTTTGTTTATGAATATGAATAATCAAAATATAATAGTATATGAAAATGGTGAGATAGAATTGAATGTTTCTGTTGAAAAAGAGACTATTTGGCTTAGTCAATCTCAAATCTCAGAACTCTTTGATACAAGTACGGATAATATCAGCTTGCACCTAAAAAACATATACAAAGAAAAAGAACTAGATGAAAACTCAACTACCGAGGATTTCTCGGTAGTTCGTCAAGAAGGAAAAAGAAAGGTAAAAAGAACTCTCAAACACTATAGCCTTGATGCAATTATTTCCGTAGGCTATAGAGTAAGTTCATATAAAGCCACAAAATTCCGTCAATGGGCAACATCAGTTTTAAAAGAGTACATCACAAATGGATATGCTATAAATACCCACAAAATCACAGAGCAAAGATTGATGAACTTAGAAAATGATATGAAAGTTGTAAAATCTAAGATTAAAAACGATGAACTAAATTTAATAAAGCAAGGCATATTTTACAATGGTCAAATATATGACGCATACGTTTTTGTAAATGAATTGCTAAAAAGTGCTAAGAATGAAGTAGTGCTTATAGACAACTATATAGATGATACTATTTTCACACTATGTAGCAAATATCTAAATATACATTTTACAATTTACACACAAAACATCTCAAAACAACTAAAGCTAGATTTTCAAAAATATCAAAGACAGTATAAGAATGTAGAATTAAAAACCAAAAAAGAGTTTCACGATAGATTTTTCATTCTGGACAATAGCGAGATATATCATCTAGGTGCTAGCTTGAAAGATTTAGGAAATAAAGTTTTTGCTTTTAGTAAACTAAATATAGATATAGATTCATTTGAAATGGTGGGTAAACTCTCTTGATTCAAAGTTTAATATCCAAAATCCAAAACCTGCGAGATCACTCTGGCTTTATGAGATACTTCAAAAATACCTCATGGCTTTTTGGTGAAAAAATACTTCGTATGGCAGTTGGTCTTTTTGTAGGCGTTTGGGTGGCGAGATATTTAGGGCCCGAACAATATGGACTTTTGTCGTATGCTAGTAGTTTTGTGGGACTTTTTACTGCTGTTGCAACTCTTGGGCTTGATGGGATAGTTGTAAGAGAATTAGTAAAAGATGAAAGCAGAAGAGATGAACTCATTGGCACGGCTTTTTGGCTCAAGCTGATGGGAGCTATTGGAGTATTGATCATCTTAGCAATAGCAGTAAACTTTACCTCTAATGATCATTATACAAATATGATAGTGTTCATCATAGCATCTGCTACGATATTTCAGTCTTTTAATGTCATAGATATGTATTTTCAGTCAAAAGTGCTTAGCAAGTATGTAGTCTATGCAAACATCATAACTCTTTTTATGAGTAGTATGGTTAAAATAGCACTTATACTTAGTAATGCCCCACTAATAGATTTTGCTTGGGTAATACTTTTTGATAGTTTTGTTTTGGCATGTGGATTTATCTATTTTTATATAAAAAATAATTCAAAATTTAACATTCAAAATTTAACATTCAAAAAAGAAACAGCACTTTCTCTTTTAAAAGATAGTTGGCCACTGATTTTAAGTGGTATGGTTGTATCTGTTTATATGAAAATAGATCAAGTTATGATCAAAGAGATGCTTAGTTCTACAGAAGTAGGTTATTATTCTGCTTCTATTCGCTTGAGTGAGGCTTGGTATGGTATAGGAGTGATAATATGTAATTCACTATTTCCATCTATAATAAATGCAAAAAAAAATTCTAAAAAATTATATTATGAAAGAATACAAAAAATATTTGTATTCTTAATACTAATTGCCTATATATTGTCAATATTTACTTATTTTTTATCTGATAGCATAATTATAATATTTTACGGACAAGAATATATAAATGCTGCATCGGTACTATCAATACATATATTTTCTGTTATTTTTGTTTACTTAGGTGTATCCAGTGGAAGATGGTTAATAGCAGAAAATAAAACTATAATAAATTTATATAGAACTATGGGAGGAATGATTATTAATATAGTATTAAATTATTTTTTAATTGAAAGATATGGAATAGTAGGAGCTGCATATGCATCTTTAATATCATATATATATGCATATTATATATTTGATATTTTTAGAATTGATACAAGAATAATATTTATTTTGAAAACAAAGTCATTATTTTTAAAAGGGTTCAAATGAAACAACAAATAATTCAATTAATTAAAAAAAATAAAAAGTTTTTTCTAATAGTAAAAGCTTTAAGATTTCTACAAACTTCATCATTAACTAAAATAGATGGAAGTAAAAAAAAATATCCAAAGGTAATACAGTTGCCTATTACATATAATTGTAATTCAAAATGTGTTATGTGTAATATCTGGCAGATGGATCATAGTGGAGAAGCTACTGTTGAAGAGTTTGCTAAGTTTATGCAAGATGATATTTTTAAAGAAGTAGAGGCAGTAGGTATTAATGGCGGTGAACCATCTTTAGTACCTAATCTCTATGAATATGCAGATGAAATTTTAAAACTTCCCTCTTTAAAGTCTTTAAACATAATTTCTCATGGATTTAGTCCTAAACCTCTTTTTAAACAGGTTGAAAAGATTTATGCTTCTTGTAAAGAAAAAGGAATTAATTTTCATATAGCAATTTCCCTTGATGGTGTTGGTGAAATTCACAATACTGTTCGTGGTATTGGCTATGCATTTGATAAAACATCAGCTACTATTGATGAGATTATCAAAAATCAAGATAAGTATTGTGATAGCTACGATATTGGATGTACTATTGTTACTCAAAACATTGATTATTTGATGGAATTAGATACTTATGCAAAAAGTAAAAATTATAATATTAAGTATAGAATGGGAATAGATAACAAAAGAATAGAGAGTGATAAATTAAGAGATCAGTATTCTGTTATATATAGTCCTCTTAAACAAAGTGCTATTGAATTTTTTCATTATCAAATTTCACAAACAAAAGATTTAGGAAATAAGTTTAAGTACTATTCTATTTTTTCATGGTTAAATAGTGGAAAACCTAAAAGGTTATTAGGTTGTGCATGGAAAGATGAAGGTATTACACTTGATGCTAGAGGAGAGTTGTATTACTGTGCTGTTGCTAGTGAAAGTATAGGTAGTTTACGAAAAACTGATGGCGAAAAAATATTTTTTGATGACAAAAATATAGAGTATAGAAAAAGCATTATAAAAAATAGTTGTGATGGGTGTATTCATGACTATAATGGACAAGCAGAAGTGAATAATGTATGGGTATTTTTAAAAAGTATTTTAACAAATAGGCTTGCTATGAAAATCTATGAGTTAAAGGTAAGGTTTTTATAATGACAATCACAATAATAGGTTGGTACGGAACAGAGACTATAGGAGACAGAGCAATACTTGCAGGACTTATATCGTTTTTTAATAAAACTTATGATGATTTTGAAATTAAATTAGGAAGTCTTTATCCATTTTTTAGTCAGAGAAGTTTAAACGAAGACTATAGTTTTTATAAAGAGATTATCAAAAAAGATATTAAAATAGAAATTTTTAACTCAAAAGACTCTAAGGAACTTTCACAAGCTATAAAAGAGAGTGACTTAGTCTCTATGGGTGGTGGACCATTGATGGACTTGTCTGAGTTGTTTATGGTTGAGTATGCTTTTAAAAAGGCTCGAAAACAAGGTATAAAAACTGCTCTTTTAGGATGTGGTGTTGGACCGCTGTTTCATAAAAAATATAGAAAATCAGTTTTAAATATATCTCTAAATTGTGACATCACTATACTAAGAGACAATAAATCAAAAGATAATTTAAAAGATATTTATAAAGAGTTTAATAAGTTCTATGATGCTAACTCAATTTATACAAGTTATGATCCTGCTGTTGAGTGTACATTGGAATATGCAAAGATTTATAGTAAAAAACCACAAGATTATATAGCAGTAAATTTACGTGAATTTCCACTTGAGTATAACAAACAACAAGACTCAAAAAATATTAATGAAGAGCTAAAAAGCTTTATTAAAGATTTGGCAGACAAGTATGAAGATAGAGAAATTCGGCTAATTCCTATGCACTATTTTTATATAGGTAATGACGATAGAGTGTTTTTAAATAGTATAGCACTGGAACTTAAAAAAGAAAATATAAAAGTACAAAATCCGAACTTGACACTAAAAGAGACTATAGAAGTGTATCAAAATGCATACTTTAATGTCGGTATGAGGTTTCACTCTGTAGTACTACAGACTATAGCTAGTGGTAAAAACTATGTGCTAGATTATACAGAACCCAAAAAGGGAAAAATTTACGGATTTTTATCTGATATAGATAGTGATAATTTTTATAGCCAGAGATATATCTCACTACAAGAAGATAGCATAGATATAAATATATTGAAAAATGAAGATAAACAGGTAAAACTTTATGAAGATACTATAGTTGAGAGATTAAATATTTATATCGAAAAACTTAAAGAGGTTCAGAAATGAAAATCCTAATAGTAAACACATCAGACATCCAAGGTGGAGCAGCTCGTGCTGCATATAGACTTCATAAATCATTATTATCTCAAAATATCAATAGTCAAATGTTGGTACAAAGTAAAAGTAGTGATGATTTTACTGTGCTTGTTGATAATAGTAAGATATCTAAAGGTATAAACAAACTTCGTCCTACTCTTGATAGTATCCCTGTAAGATTTTATAAAAATAGAACAAAAACACTTTTCTCAGCATCTTACTTTGGATTTAGTAATGTAGTAGATAAAATAAACGAGATAAATCCTGATATAGTTCATCTACATTGGATATGTGGAGGGATGATAAAGATAGAAGAGTTAGCTCGTATAAAAGCTCCTATAGTTTGGTCACTTCATGATATGTGGGCTTTTACTGGCGGTTGTCATTATGATGAAAATTGTGGTGCTTATGAGAGTGATTGTGGAAACTGTCAAGTTCTTGGTAGTGATAAACCAAATGATTTAAGTCGTAAAGTATTTAATAGAAAACAAAAAAGTTATTCTAAAATTAATAATATAACAATAAATGGGTTAAGTAAATGGCTATATGAATGTGCAAAAAGTAGTACACTCTTAAAAGACAAAAAACATATCAATCTGCCAAATCCTATAGATACAAATATATTTAAGCCATTTGACAAAGAAAAATCAAGAGAACTTTGGAGTTTGCCTCAAGATAAAAAGCTTGTACTCTTTGGTGCAATGGGTGCGACAAGTGACCCACGAAAAGGCTTTGTAGAATTAAGTAACGCTATGAAAAAACTTAAAAATGGTAATATAGAGTTTGTAGTTTTTGGAAGTAGTAAACCTAAAAATTCTCAAGACTTTGGATTTAAAACTCATTATTTAGGTAGTTTAGCTGATGATGTAAGTTTAGTTACTTTGTATAGTGCTGTTGATATTATGATAGTGCCAAGTTTACAAGAAAATCTTTCAAATGCTATCATGGAAAGTTTATCATGCGGTACACCTGTTGTTGGATTTGATATAGGTGGTAATAGCGATATGATAGAACATAAAAAGACAGGATATTTAGCAAAACCATTTGATACTACTGATTTAAAAGATGGTATAGAGTGGATTCTAAATAATGAAAATTATGATGAACTTTGTAAAAAGGCAAGAGAGAAAGTTTTGAAAGAGTTTGATAGTGTTGTTGTTGCTAAGAAGTATGTTGAGCTTTATAAAGAGGTATTAGTAAAATGAGTGAATTAATTATTACTAATATAATAACTGCAATATCAACATTAGGTGCTTCAAGTATAGGTGCATATTTTATGTATAAGTCAAATAGTGATAAAAAAGAGTATAAAAAACTTATTAGAAATTTATATAAATATCTTAAAGAAATAAAATCTTTTTATGAATTAGAGCAAAAATATATAGAAGAAATTGAACTATTAAATAAAAAGCCTCAAGTTACAATAAAAAAGGATATACGAGCAAAGCTAGATTTAAAGCCCAATATGACAACAAATGATGTGAATATAGTTTTAAAAGCTAATAGATACTTAGGAATAAATGATGACTGATGTAATATACACAAATGAAAACTATAGTACAACAAGACTCTTAACAAAAGAAAAACCAGTAATTGAAAACAAACCTGAAGATAAATTTGAGTCTTTTTTGTTTCTTCCAGAGGGAGAAAATAGACAAGGTGAAGGTGGTCTTAGAACTCAAGGGTATTTTAAAAAGTCTTATGATGATAAACTTCTTATATCTATCATCACAGTTGTATATAATGGTGAAGAGTTTTTAGAAGAGACTATACTTAGTGTGATAAACCAGAGTTATGATAATGTTGAGTATATTATTATAGATGGTGGTTCTACTGATGGAACTGTTGATATTATTAAAAAATATGAAGATAAGATTGATTATTGGGTGAGTGAAAAGGATAAGGGGATTTATGATGCGATGAATAAGGGGATAGATGTAGTGCGAGGTGATTTTTTATTTTTTTTGGGTGCTGATGATTGTTTGTCTTGTGATATTATTAATAATATTTTTAGTACTGATAAAAATAATTATGATCTTATATATGGAAATGTAAAGTATAATACAGGATTAGTTATAAAATCAAAATTCTCTTTTAAAACTTACTTACATAATACAATACACCATCAAGCAGCATTTTATTCAAAAACTTTCTTTAATATATTTAGATATGATACTAATTATAAAATTGCCGCTGATTACGAATTAAATTTAATTATCTTTTTAAACAATAAAAAGAGTTTTTATTTTAATGAAATATTCTCTGTATGTTTAGAAGATGGTATCAGTAGAACAGAAGTTGAAAAATCATATGAAGAGATGAATAAAATACGTGCTAAACATGTGACACAACAACAAAATAAGTTTTTTATTTTTTTATTAGCATTAAAAGTGTATTTACATAAGTATGTTTAATATTACAAACTATAATACAGTAGCATTGTTTATTGTTCTTATTATTAATTTTACATTGATTTCATTTTACCTTAAAAATAAAATTACAAGTATTATTGATCCTTTAGTATATGAAATCTTATGGCTTTCCTCTAATATTTCTTTTTTATTAGTATTTTCTTTTCAATATGGATTTAATCCTTTTTCAATAATTTTCCTTTTTTCCTTTTTCCTTTATATTTTTATACTGAAAAAACAGCTTATTTCTAATAATGTAAGGTATTTTAAGAAAGTCAAAATAGTTATCAATAAAAATAAAATTTTTTTAGTTTACGTAATGTCACTTGCTTTGCTTTTATATTCAAAGGTAGATTTATTTATTTATATGATTGAAAATGATTTTTCACATTGGTTCCTGTATCGTTTTGTCGATTTACAAGGAAGAAATCCTATTTTAAGGATTATAAATATTGGTGTTGTTCCTGTTTTTCTATATATATCTTTTCTATATATATTTTTTTTAAAAAAATATAAATTCATAATCAGTCTTCTACTTATTGGGTATATTATATTATTACTTTTGGGTGGTGGTCGCTCTAGTTTATTATCTATAATATTTGCTTTTGGTATATTTTTAATTATGCATAGGAATATATATACTAAAAAAGAACTTTCAAAAATAAATATTTATTCTTCTATATTTGTTTTCATATCAATATTATTTATTATAGTTATATCAAGTATGTATAAAACTGATTCTGTATTTATGGATGGTGTAAATATTTTTTTAAATAGAGTTATGGCAAATGCTGATGGACTAGAATACTATATGCGCTATAATGGTTATGATAATATACAAAGTGGTTTCTTCTCTTATATAATGTCTTTTTTAGGTATTTATATAAAAAGAATATTGGATATTGATTATATTAATATAGGGCAACAATTATCAGAATTAGTAGTAAGACATTCTTTGGATTTTGCTCAGGGATCTAATTATACATTACCATTACAAGTGATGGTCTTTGGATATTATTTTTACCCTATTTATGTTGTATTAATATCTTTAGTAGTTATTAAAATGAGAAATCAATTAATTAGTAATTCATTTTCTAAAAATATTAGAATATATTATTTACTTTCATTAAGTTTTGGTCCAATACATGATTTAGAATATTTTATGTTAAGAATTATATCATGTATTTTAATTTATTTTATCTTTTTTTATCCGATTTTAAATATTAATTACAGCTTAATTTTAAGCAATCCTATAAAGAATAACTTAAACGGAGCAAAAAAATAAAAAAGAGTACAGCCTAGTAACAAAAAACTTTCAAAGAACACGTTCAAGAGCTTTTAACTCTT